>DATJVA010000023.1:0-9549 GCA_035502015.1 Thermoplasmata archaeon
CCGGACGACGATCAAACAGTACGCGCGAACGTCTCCCCTCGGGGACGTCGGATTCAAGATCCTCTTCCTTGATGAGGCCGACAACCTCACGTCGGAGGCTCAGGCCTCTCTGCGCCGCCTGATGGAGCGGTACTCCGGGTCGTGTCGGTTCATCCTCTCCTGCAACTACTCCTCGCGGATCATCGACCCGATCCAGTCGAGATGCGCGGTCTTTCGCTTCCGGGCCTACTCGCCCGAGGCGGTGCGGACGCAGATCAAGCGCATCGCCGCGGCCGAGGGCAAGAAGGTCTCCCCCGAAGCGCTAGAGACGATCCTCTCCGCGAGCGCTGGGGACATGCGACGAGCGACGAACCTCTTGCAGCTCGCCGCGACCCACTCCGACAGCGTCACGGGCGAGACGATCAAGGAGTACGCGACCGTTCCGTTGCGTCGCGAGGTCGAGGGAATGCTGACCGCCGCTCTGTCGGGGAACTTCCGGGAGGCGAGGGACCGCCTGTTCGCGATGTTCGTGGACCGTGGCGCGTCGGGCGAGGACATCCTCCGGGCGATCCACAGCTACCTTCCCGACATCAGCGAGACGATCCTGCCGGCGAGAGAGAAGGTCCGTCTGCTGGAGTACCTTGGCGAGGTCGACTTCCGTCTGGCCCAGGGGGCCTCCGACCGTATCCAGCTCGAAGCGGTGCTCGCCCATGTCGCGGTCGGCGCCGAAGGGAGGAAGTCGTAGGTGGCCCGACAACGCGACGTGGCGGCGAAGCCCCGCGTTCACCGGCGCGCGGTCGCTCAGGGGGAGCTTCGCACGAAGCCGTCGACCCGAAACGCGATCCGGGCCCACCGGGTCGAGAAGGGCGACCCGCTGGCCGCCGGAGAGCTCGCGGGCCTGCTCGCGATGAAGCGGACGTCGGAGCTGATCCCGCACTGTCACGCCGTTCCCCTCACCTCGAGCTCGGTCGAGCTCGAGCTCTCCCGCCAGGGCGTGCGGGTGCGGGCCGAGGCGGAGACCGTCGACCGCACGGGAGTGGAGATGGAGGCGCTCGTCGGCGCGAGCGTCGCGCTCCTCACCGTATGGGACATGGTCAAGTACCTCGAGAAGGATGCGCGGGGCCTCTATCCCGCCACGTCGCTCGGCCCGGTGCGGGTCGTTTCGAAGGCGAAGTCGCGGACCGAGGTATCATGAACGAAGCGAAAGGGACCACCGAGGCATCGAGCCGTCACCACCTTCACGGCAGCCGTTCCCTCGGTTTTGCCGTCCTGTCGGTCTCCGACACGCACACCGAGCAGGACGACCCCTCCGGCCATCTTGCCCGGGACCTCCTCTCGAAGGCCGGTCACAAGGTCGTCCACTACTCGCTCGTCGCGAACTCGGTCGCCGACGTTCGCGAGCGGCTCGAACCATGGCTCCAAGAGGTCGGGGTCGAGGCCGCGGTGACCGTCGGGGGGACGGGCGTGAGCTCCCGCGACCTCACCGTGAACGCGCTCGAGGGGATGGGCGGCCGGAAGCTCGAGGGGTTTGGGGAGATTTACCGTTCGCTCAGCTTCGCCGAGGTGGGGCCGCTCGCGATGATCAGCCGGGCATCGCTCTTCGTGATCCAGGGAAAACCGGTGTTCGCGCTCCCGGGAAGCGAGCGCGCGGTCCGGACCGCGATCGAGAAGCTGATCCTTCCCGCCGGGATTCACCTGGTCGAGGAACTCGAGCGGTAGTCCCGTCGTCTCATCCAGGGGGACGGACCGCGAGCGCCCCCATCGGGGGCGGTCCCGGGTCGAGCAACTGAGGTTCAACGCCCTGGTTCCGGCAAAAGTCCGACCACGCCGAGTTCGCCTCGATGTGGTGCGCCAAGAGGACCCCCCGGGGGGACAGGGCCTCCCACGCCGCACGGAGCTCGAACCGGGCGCGCGACGCCACCGGCCCGTTGTCGTAGAGGAAGAGGTCCGCGCTGCGCGAACCGGCAAGGATCTCTCGAAGTCGCTCCTCGCTGTTCCCGAGAGCGAGGGTCCAGCGGGCCCGGAGAACGGGAGGGACGAACTGCCCCACGGTCACGTCACGGACCCCGGCTGCTCGTCCCGTGGTGGGGCCCGGCCCGAGAGAGGTGAGCTCTCCGACGCCGTTCGCGTTGAGCCCCGCGAGGATCCATGCGGTCGAGTACCCCGGGCGCACTCCGGTCTCCACCACCCGCCGGGGTTGCGACGCCCGGACGATTAGGTAGAGCAGGGCTCCCTGAGGAAGCTCTCGCGTGAACGCGACGCCCGCCCCCCGGTCGAGAAGCGTGTCGGGGAGGTCGCCCTCACGGAGCTCCCGACGGAACCGCCCGAGCTCCGAGAGCGACGCGCCGGTCAGCTTCGAGATGCGCTCGAGCGAGGCCGAGCGGAACAGGAGCATCCGCTGTCGGATGCCCTTGCGCGCCGCGGGGGTGAGGACCGCGGGGCGAGAACGAACTCGGTCGACGTACGGAACGGAATCTCCCGCGCCCGCGCCGAGGTTCGCCGAGAGGTCCGGCGATAGGCTCCGCGTGTCTCGGTACCTCGAAGAGAACACCACGGTCCCGGATGCCCTCCGTTCTACAAAGACACTTCGACCGGGTTCGGCGCGCCGGCGGCCGAGCGTGGGGAAGCCGACGCCTCCCGATTTCTCCGGCACCAGAGAACGATTTAATAGGCGCGACCCCTCGATGGGACCGAGGCAGCTCGATGAGCGTGCAGGAAGTGGGAGACGGCAACTACGATCGTTTCGCCCAGGACAACTCGGCGGCCGTAATCGACGTGTGGGCGCCCTGGTGCGGACCCTGCCGGATGGTCTCTCCGATCGTCGACCGGCTCAGCGAGAAGTACCGGGGAAAGGTCGCCTTTGGCAAGATGAACTCCGATGACAACGGAGAGAAGGCGGGGGCCCTCGGAATCATGAGCATCCCGACCCTCCTGTTCTACAAGCAGGGAAAGCTCGTGGACCGGATCGTCGGGGCGTACCCCGAAGAGGTCATCGACGAGCACATCCGACGCCTTCTCTGACTCCGCGGCCCGGGGAACGGGCGACCGTTCCCCGGCGGAGAGCCCGCCGACGTTTTCGTGGCGCAGTCGTTTAGTCCTCGCCCTTGTGGGGGAGCGATATGAGCGCTCCGTCGGCCGACCTGCAGCTCGCGCGGTACTCTTTCCAGCGTAAGCTGGACGAGATCGCGGCCTGCCGGGGGCGCGCGACCGAGCTGATCAGCCTCTATGTGTCGCCCGGAAAGCAGGTCTCCGACGTGATGAGCTACCTGCGGAACGAGTACGCCCAGAGCTCGAACATCAAGAGCCGGACAACGCGGAAGAACGTGATGTGGGCGATCGAGTCGCTCATGGGCCGGGTGCGAGCCTACAAGGAACCCCCGACGAACGGCGTGGCGTTCTTCGTTGGCAACAAGGCGGTCGGTGCCGACAAGTCGGAGCCGGTCACGTTCATCGTCGAGCCGCCCGAGCCGCTCAACACCTACCTCTACCGGTGCGACTCGTCGTTCTTCCTCGACCCGTTGCTCGCGATGGTCCACGAGCCGGACGTTTGGGGCCTTATCGTCATGGACCGGGCCGAGGTGACGCTCGGCCTCCTTCGCGGAAAGCGCATCGAACCGCTGCGGAACCGCTCGTCGCTCGTGCCGAGCAAACACGGTCGCGGCGGCCAGTCCCAGCACCGGTTCGAGAGAATGATTGAGCACGCCGCCCACGAGTTCTTCGTGAAGATCGGCGAGATGGCGGGCGAGCTGTTCCTCCCTCGCAAGGACCAGATGAAAGGAATCCTCCTCGGAGGACCGGGCGCGACGAAGGAGTACTTCTACAAAGAGGGGTACCTCCACTACGAACTGCAGCAGAAGGTCGTGCAACCTCTCTTCGACACGGGGTACACCGACGAGTACGGACTCCGCGAGCTCGTGGAGAAGGCGACGCAAACGCTCCACGGCCTCGAGCTGACGGAAGAAAAGCGTCTGATCCAACGGCTGCTCAACGAGATTCGCAAGGCGGAGACCGGGCTGGCCGCGTACGGCGAGGTCGACGTCAACCACGCCCTCGACATCGGCGCCGTGGACATCCTGATCGTCTCCGAAGGACTACGTCAGCGACGCGTACGGTTCCAGTGCACCGCGTGCGGCAACGAGTTCGAGAAGTCCCTCCACGACGAGGAGATCGACCCGGTGCTCGACGGGCCGTGCCCGAAATGCGGCCAGCGGTCGTTGACCGAGAAGTCCAGCGAGGACTACGTTGAAGGACTGTTCCGACGGGCTGCCGAGTCGGGCGCGACAGCTCGTCTCGTCTCTACCGAGAGCGAGGAAGGTGAGATGCTGGCCAAAGCGTTCCGCGGGGTCGCGGCCCTGCTCCGATACCCGCTCACCACTCGGGCTCCGCCGCCGTCGCGTTCGGCGGCCCCGGGATAGGGACCCCTTGCCTCAACAGCGGGGCCGCGCTCCTGCCGGGGTCACCAGAGGTGGTCGAGAGGGTCCTCTTCGGGCGCGGGAGGGGCGGCGGGTTGTACCGGCGCTCCTGACGGCGCCGACGGGTACGCGGCCCCCGGAGGATAGAGCACAGCGTTCGGGTACACGGGCGCGGGAGCCCGTCGGCGCCGCGAGACGACGGCGAGCACCACCAGCACCGCGGCGACCGCGACCACGCCGCTCACGACGAAGAGACCGAACCACGCCCGCGGCGACAGACCACCCGGTGCCGCCGGGCAGCCGCCGCCCGTCGTGAGGCATTGCTGATTCCCAGAAGCCTGGGCGGCGGTCTCCGGCTCGCCCTGGAGGGTGCCGGACGAGACCGGGTTGGCGCCGGAAACCGCCGCCGAAACCCCGGGCACTCCCGACCCCACCGACATCGAGTCCGCAGAGTTCGCGGCGATGGAGGAATAGTGCCAGCTGGAAGCAACGAGCTGGAGGTGGTCTCCGGCCATCGGCTTCAGGTCGAGGGTGGCCATCTGGGCGCTCGCCGACCCGGTCTGATTCTCACCCCACGGCTGGCTGGCGGACCCGAAGACGTCGATGGCGCTCGGGACGAACACAACGCCTTCGCGAACATCGAACGGGCCGGTGACGGAGAGCGTGATGGCCGGATAGGTGGTGCCGTCGTACCGGAAATTGTTGCCGGCGGCGTACGCACCCTGAACGGAGACCGATCCGGACGTCGTGAGGGATGCATTCCCTGAGATCGGTCCATACGTCTGCGTTCCGGTGGCCGGGGTGTGAACGGAGTAGTAGAAGTCCCAGGATGCTGAACCCAACGCGGAGAAGTCGCTGCTCGAGTTCCACTGGGTCCCGGGGTTTAGCTCGGTCGGGAAGAGGCCCAGCGCGGGAGCGAACGCGACCGACGATTCCGCCGACAGGTTCGCGGCGAGGTAGTGCAGATGCGGGCCCTGTTGGAGCAGCGAAGGAAGGAAGGCGTCCGCGGACTCGGTGAGGTTGTCGTGGACGAACGTGGTAGAGTTCTCGAGGGCGAGCGCGGCGACGCTCGTTCCGTTCTCATAGACGGCCCCCTGGTCGGTGAAGTTCGCGAACGTCGCGGTTGACTCGTAGATCCGCGCCGACTGATTCGACCACTGCTTGGCCGCGCTGCAGGTCGGCTGACAGAACTGGATCGAGTACGCTACCCCCATGGTGCGCAGGACCGTGAGTTCGAGCGTCGTGCTTCCCGTCGCGTTCTCGAAGATGGTGACGGTGTAGCCGTACGTCGCGTTCCCTTGGTACGTCCAGGTGTCCGAGGCCCTCTGAAGAGGAACTTTGAACGTCTCCACCGCACCGTAGGACCAGGTCGAGTTCGTCCCGGACGCGGCGGGTGCCGGAGTTGCCCCGACCGCGCTGGAGGTGAGAACAAATACCATGAAGCCTGCCACCAGTACGCTGCCGAGGACCGGGATCCTGTTCTTCGATGAGCGCTGCATCACCACGCCTCCGCGAACTCTCTCGAGGGAATCCATGAGACCCCCCTCTTTTAAACGGGCGCTCCGGTCGAATCGGTCCGTCTTGGACGCCGTGCTACACTGTAGCAATCGGAGGGGGGCCGGCTCCTGAGAGCGCTCACGGACGCCGAGGCTCGGGTGATTGCGGTCCTGCTGGCGGCTCGCCCGGACCGTGAGCGCGAGCGACTGCACCAGGTGACCGTTCCCCGATCCACCTACCACGCAGTGCGACGCCGGGCCTACGAGGAGGGCTGGCTCCGGGACCGGTACATCCCTCACCCGGTCCATCTTGGGCTGCCGTGGGTCACATTCCTGGTCGCGCGACCGTTCGCCGACCGTGTCGAGGAGTTCGGTAGGACCGTGGCGGAGGACCCCGGGAACGTCGTCCTTTGGTCGGGATCCCAGGCGTCCTTATCGGTCACTCTCCACGCCCGGCCCGAGGACGCCAAGCGGTTTCTCGCGCAGTTCGAATCGAGCCGGCTCTCCGCCGCGCCATGGGCGGTCACGGTGCGCGCGGATGCCCCGACGATCCCCGTTTACTTCGACTTCGAGGGTCTCTGGTGTCACCTGGCGGGGCTCGAGGGTACGCTCGCCTACCCCCATGGCCTCGGTGGTCCCATCTCGGGGCCCGGCGAGGACGACGGTGGAACGGCGCCGCTGACTTCCCATCAACGCTGGGCGGTCCGGGAGCTGCTCGTCCGGCCGTTCGTGGCCACCGACCAAGGGCGTGGAGGCCATTTGGTCGGCCCGTTCGGGCTCCCGTTCTCGCAGCGTAAGATGCTCGCGAAGGGTTGGGTCACCCACCGCACGTTGCTCGACCCGGCTCGTGTCCCGGAGCACCGGGGGAAGGCGGCCAACCAGGTCGTGTTCCTGACGGGAACTCCGAGGGCAGGAGCCCGACCCGAGGCGCTCTTTGCCACTCTCACACGAGAGTGTAGGGTCTACCCGTTCGTACTCGCCGTCGGGCAGGACCGCTGGCTATTGGGCGCGCTCGGAGGGACATCGGCCGCGCCGGCCGAGCCCGCAGGGGCTCGACGCCCGGTGCTCCCGACGCTCCGTCTCTTCCTTGAGGGGATCGAGATCCTCCAGGACGCGGCCGCGGGATTCGTGGCGCAGGTGGACCATCGGTACGACCGACTGCTGGCCCCCGACCGTCGGAACTCTCCGGCGAAGGCATGATATCCTCTCCCCGAGAAACCTTCATCGAGGGCGCGTAGCCTAGTCTGGACAGGGCACCGGGTTCCTAACCCGGCGGTCGAGGGTTCAAATCCCTCCGCGCCCGCTCTGCCCATAGCTAGCCGTCCCCAACCCCATCGTGACCCATTCTCCGTCGATGCGACGCTGGGCGCTCACCGCACCACACCACTACAAGATGGGAGGGCGATGGGAGGGCGAGAGCGGGCCCTCCGCCGAGCGGTCGATCGGTAGGGTGGTTTCCGCGGTGAGGCCGGGTCACCTTCGGCACACCGCGGGTGGAAGCGGTACTAGAGGAACTTTCCGTCGCGGATGACGGTAGTCCCGTCGATCGCGATCTCGGCGCCGGCCAGAGAGAACCAGGTGAAGAAACTCGACCCGTTGCTACCTCCGAGACCCCGATTCCCGCCAATCTGCAGGGAAACACTGCCGCCTTCGACGGTCTCCAAGTTGGGAACGTCGTTGACGGCCGGGTTCAGTCCGAGTTTGAGAACACTGGTACGGTCCTTACCCGCCGTGCCGTTCTTGTACTGACGGGCAAACTCTTCCTCTCCTGCCCTGAACGAGTATGAGGTAAGCTTCCCGTCCCTGAATTCGAGCCTGGCTCCGGCGTGCCAATTCCACCAGATATTGGTCCGGCGGTTGGCATGGAAGATCCCCTCCGCGGTTTTGGAGTCAAGGGCCACGTCGACAGTTCCGGCGGGGACTTGATGCAGCATGCCCGAGCGCGGGTCTCCCTTGTGAAATTTGTGGGGTCTCCCGTCGGTCACCCGGGGAGCGAATCCGGCCAGGGCGACTTCCACGTCCGTGCCGTTGGAGTGGGTGATCCGGACCTTCTTCCCGCGTGAGAGCGCCCTGCAGAGCCGAGTCCCGCTCCTGGCCATCTCCTCCGGATCGACGAGAGAGGCCCGCAGCATGCTTTCTGCCCACTGCTCCCGGTCCTGGCCCCACTCCCGGGACCGTCCCTCCGTCACGAACCCCGTTGTCATCCGCACACCGCGGAGCCCCGCCTTCCGAGCGACCGCGTACCACGGCCAATTCCAAGCAAACGCTTCGTCGCCGGGCTTGTCGGGCAGCTTCTCCATCCGGTCGGTGTCGCCCGGACCCCAGAAGTTCACGTACACATCCGCGGCCCTCAACGCCGCCCACTCCGGGGCGCTCGACTCACCGAGGAGTTTGCTCTGCTTCCGGTCGATCGCGCGCCACCATGCGTCCTCGTCGTTGTAGACGAAGAGGACGTTGCCGCCCACACGGCGAACCGCATCGACCATCGCCGAGGCCAGCTGCATCGTGTGGTCCCACGACTCGATGATAGCGTTCTCTCCCGCTCGGACCTTGAGGTACTTGGTCACAATGTTGCGGGCCGCGTCGCGCTGCAGCTTCGAGGGGGCTACCGGCATGGCCCGGGGCCGTAGTCGCCAGGCCTACTTGTAGCCCACAAGGGGGCGTGAGGTCGTGGGCCGATCGGTCCCACGCTCCTTCATTCCCGGGCTGGCGATGCGATCTGGGACGCCTGCCGCCCTTTCAATTGGGAGGACCGGTACCTTGGAGTACGCCTCTCGGTACCGCGTGCGAGTTCGGGACGCGAGGATTTGAAGTGGTCCATCCTGTTTCGGGCCCGGGGTAGTTCCGTGCGCCTCTCGGGCATGCCACTCCACCTTGCGGAGTACTCCGCGAGAACCACGACGAACCCCCAGTTCGCGCGGCTTGAGCTCGGGTCGCTCGACCGACTGTTCCTTCCTCCGGCGATGACCGGATTCCTCGACGAGGAACCGCTCGGCGTACGGGCCTTCCTCGAGGACGACAATCGCGGGGCGGTCTCCCCCGAGCCGGTGGCCACGCTCGACGGGGTCGCCTTCCACCTCTCCGTGAAAGGGGTTGGGTCGATGGTCGACCCGTTCGCCTCGCTTCCTCTCGACCGGGCGATGGTGGAGAGGTTGACCGACGACTCGACCGTTCGTCAGCGGCTCAGTCACCCAACCGTGGCGCATCGTCCGGACGAGCCCGACCGATTCATCACCGGCGAGCGATGGCTACGGGGCTCGCCGTACGGCGGCCAAGGTCTCGAGCACGCAACGATTGCCTTCTCGGTCTCCGAACGAGCGGACCTCACCTCACTTGCGGGGTTTCGAATCGCCCCGGTCGTCAAGATCGCCCACTTCCCGGACGTGCTGCAGGAACGGATCCGCTCCCTCCATTGGTTCCGGAGGTATCGCGACGCGATCGTCCAGGAGATCCGGCTGGTCCCGTCCAATGTCCGGATCTACTTCCACGCTCGAAGCACGGTCGGCACGGGTGTTCGGGAGCTCTTCGACTCCTTCGGTATCGTGTCCAACGAGGCCGCGCTCGGGTTCGAAGTGGCGTTCCTTCGGTCGACGATTCCTCTCCTCACTCTGTTCGCGCGAACCCTTCGGGTCGACCGGGTCACGGGCCGGTATCGCGGGCTG
>DATJVA010000024.1:0-4773 GCA_035502015.1 Thermoplasmata archaeon
TCTCGGCGTGATGCCGGGGTGGGGGGGGACGCGTCGGCTCCCCCGTCGGATCGGCGCCGCCCGGGCGCGCCGGTGGATCCTGACCGGGGCTTCGGTCTCCGCCCAGGCCGCGGCCGCCGAGGGCTTGGTCGATCGGGTCGTCTCCCGGGCCGAGCTCCTCCCCGCCGCGCTCGCGCTGGCGGAGGAGCTGGCCGCGAAACCGCCCGTGGCGTTGGCGGCCGCCAAGTACGCGCTCGCCGCGGCGATCGATCCCGGGCTCGAGGCCGGACTCCGCTACGAGCTCGATCTTTGGGCCCGGCTGTTCGGCACCGAAGGTCAGAAGGAGGGGATGCGGGCGTTCCTGGCGAAGCAGCCGCTCCCGTCCGGTCCGCGGGAGCGGTGGGCGGAGCAGTCGGCCGGTTTCCCGTGGGCGGCCGACGCCGCTGCGCCGGGCGGTCGAAAGGGCGATAAGCGCGCAGGGCCGCCGCAGGGCTGACGCCGCGGTGGCTCAGCTGGCAGAGCGGCTCCTTGGTAAGGAGCAGGCCGAGGGTTCAAATCCCTCCCGCGGCTCTCCACCCAAGTTTGTCTCGGATCACCTCGGTGACGTTGTAACGGCCCTAGCCGGACGCCGGTAGGACGTAGACTCGGCGTCGACGGTGTCGGCCGTGATCTTGACGGTGGCGCGGGACACGCGGAAGCCGCTGGAGCCTCTGAAAGCCGCGGAGGCTACCCCTGGCGAGTCTTTCGCGGTCTGATGGTCGAGGTTGCAACTCGGCCGATGATGTCGAAACTGATCGGGTAGACCCGCGATGGAGCGACTCGGCCCATCGAGTAGATCCTCGACCGGGACCCAGCGCTATCCCCCAGCGGGAACCGTGCCGGTTCGCCTTCGTCGCAACGAGGTCCCGAGCACCCACGCTCTCGCCCCCTCCCGATGGTCGAGAAGCATCGACGCTAGCTTTTCGACGCTTCGCGGTGGGGGAGCACCATGTCGTCTGTGCCCCGGGGGCCACACTGAGGGTCCTGACAACGCCGTAGGACCGTGGTCGAGCGGGTTCGCCCTCTACGTGCGTAAACTTTGGCGGACGGTCTACCTCCGCCGTGGCGATTTCCAGCACTCGGTCGGTTTCGGAATCTGGTCACAGCGTCTCGCGACTGAAGACCAGCGCGCGCCATTGACCGACCCTTGCCAGGGGACCGATTCCATCGGGACGGGATCGACCTATTGGTTGTGACTAGAATTCGGGTGGCGAGAACCGGGGATGGGTCCCGGCAGGCGGATCGTATCCCCGGCTCCCCTACCGCGGGATTCTGAAGAGGATGCTCTTGGTCAGCCACCGAGCGTAAACTGTGACCGACCCATGGGGTGGGTGAGAGACGTACGGGCTGGGGGCGCTCACCGAGAAGACCCAGGGGCCCCTGACCACGGTAAAGCTGAGAGCCGAGCCGTTCGTGGCGTTCGTTAGGGTTCCGGGGAGTCCTCCCGATCGATAGGCCGATCTCAGCGAAACGCTCCACAGCGTCCCGGGCGGAAGTCCCGACTCGACGAACGAAAGCCTCTCGATCGGTCCGAAATGCAAGGTCAGAACGGTCGGACCCGAGATGTTTGCATCTCGGTACGACGGAGTTCCTGGGCCGGTCACCCGTGCGAGGCCGTACCCCGGCGGCGGCGTGACGGAAAAGGTGAGGGGGCCGGTGGGAACCGAGAAGGCGATCACGCCGGTCCTGCCTACCGTGACATTGGATTGGGTCCACGCCGGGGATCCAATCGTCACCGACCAGTTCGAGCCGATCGGTAATCCTGTGGTGCGGAACACCACGTTGATGGGAGTGAGGATAGAGACGGTTCCCTGCTCCTGGTTCGAAGTGAAGACGGCTCCTGAAAGCGAGTCAAAGGCGGCGTCGGTGGGGCCCGCTCCCACCGGCACTTCATCGACCACGCGGTTCGACCGATCCGAAATGAACGCTACTTCATTTTCGAGCGGCTGTACCTCGACCACCGTCCGATCCGCTGGGTCGTAGGCGAGGTACAGGCCGGTCGACCCGGTATCGATCTTCTTGGCTACGTGGTCGGTCGTGTCGTTTATGATCGATATGTTGTCCGTCGACCCGTCCGCCACGAACAGCTCCCCCTTGACCCGGTCGTAGACGATCCCATCGGGAGCGCCGTACCCTCCCTCCGTGGTGATGGTCCGGACCACCCGGTTCGTCGTGTCGCTGATCACGCTGATGTTGCTCGAGAAGTAGTTCGCCACAAAGACCTCGCCTTTGGCCCGATCGTACGCGAGCGCGTAGGGGATCGACCCGACGGCGACGTTGGCGACTACCCTCCCGGTCGTCGCATTCAGGATGGTGACGTTCGCACTGCCCTCGGTGCCGTTCCCTACGAAGAGCTCCCCCCGCTGGGAGTCATAGGCTAGGCCTGTCAATCCGAAGTTCCACAGTGAGCCGTTGTAGATGGTCCAGTTCGCGACGACCGTGTCGTCTTGATCGCTGATTTCGAAGATTTCTGGAGGATACTCGCTGGAAACAAGAACCGCGTGCTGCGCGGAGTCATAGGTCAGATCAAAAGGGGACCCGACCGCGGGGATTCTCGAAACGAACTCGCCCGTGGCCGCATTGAGCACGTCCACGACTCCATTGAAGTAGTCACCAACAAAGATCTGGTCCGTCGCGGGGTCGAAGACCACCGCGTCCGGTCCCGCCACGAGCGACACGTTCCCAATATCGGACCGGGCATCGGCGGAAACGAGGCTCAGATTGCCGGATCCCCAGTTCGCAACGTAGACGAGCCGGTTGTCGGCGTCGAAGGTGAGTCCGCTGGGGTCGTATCCCACGTAGGCCGTACTGACGACGGAATCCGTGGTCGCGTTGATGATGGTAACGTTGTTCGAGCCGAAGGGGTTGTAGGTGCTGGACACGAAGATCTGAGAGGTCCTCGGGTCTACCGTGATCGCCTGGGGCCAGTCGCCGACGGGGACGCTCCCCAGCAACTCGTGGCTCGAGGCGTTGAGCACGGTCACGTTCGCGGAGGCGTTGTTCACGACATACAACCTCCCGAGGGCTGCGTTCAGTGAAAGGCGCACCGGGTCATGCCCAACGGGAATCTGCGCCACGACCGCACCGGACGTGTCGTTGATCACGGAGACGAGGTCCGACCCGGCGTCCGCCACGAACACCTCGCCAAGCTCGGGCGCGCAGACCCCCCCGGTGGGGGTCAGTCCCACGGGGACCGTTGTCACGAGCGTGTTGTTGGCGACGTTCACGATGGCGACCTCGTTCGCGTCGGGAAGTGAAACGAACAGCTCTCCCTTCGCCGGGTCGTAGCTGACCGAGGATGGGCGAGTATCGAACGCCACCGTGGCCACGGTCGTAAAGCGCGAGTCGTTGAGCTCGACCAGGTCGCCCGTGTAGCCGAGGCAGAATCCGTAGAAGTTGTCGGTGCACCTCGATGTGGTGTAGTAAATGGCGTGATCCGACGGAACGAAGGCCATCGGAGAGCCCGTGAGCAGACCTGCGTAACTCGGGACCGAGACGGTCCGGACGACCCGGTTCACCACGTCGCTCACCACGCTGAGGTTCGCTTCCTGGTGACCGCCGCCGAAGATGAGCCCCCGTTCGGGATCGTAGACAGTATTGGACGCAGAGAGGTCCACGGCAGCCGGATAGTTGCCCGGGAGAGCCGACTGATTGAGGAGGACGTCCGTGGAGCTGGTGACGTAGGCTCGTGCACCGCCCTTGCCGAAGTACGGGCTCATCGCCGTCCCGAGGCTCGATTCAGTCAGGGACGGGACGGATGGGTGGAAGGGTAGGTGGAGCGGGGGACCGCCGGGTCGCCCTTCGGCAGCCGGGGCCGCCGAACTCGAACTGGAAGCTAGTAACCGCACAGCGGAAGGTTCGCCCAGCCTTCCCGGGGATGCCACAACAACCGCACCGGAGGTCAGGAACAGGGCGGCGAGGCCGATGGCGACAACTGCCCGCCCGGGGGTCGAATGAATCATGGGGGGGGCCCCCGCGACGAGAGTCGCGGCCAGCTTATGAGCTCAAGCTCGGCTCGAGGCTGCTGCAGGGGGGCAGCTAGTCTGCGTTCTCCGTCTGTGGACTTCATCGTCTACTAGGTCCCCGTGCACCACGTCGCCATGTCCGAGACGGGCCCGCACGAGGACCACGGGTACGCGGAGTTCAACAGGGACGACTTTGCGGCCAGCGGCGGCACGACCTAACGCCGCCGCCTCGAGCCGTGGTGCGCAAGGGCCGAACCGCGCCCGGTTCCCCGTGGCATCGTGGAGCGCGGGCAGCGGCACCGCGACGCCGAGGGGCGACGTGAGCGGCCGGTCGGTCTCCGATTCAATCGCGGTCTGAACGCTGCGCAGCAGATCGCCGACCGGGCCCCTGCGCAGCAGTCCCCGGGAACCCGAAACTTCGTGCCGAGGTCGGTCCGCTCGGGCCGGCGACGTCATCCGGCGGCGCTGACACCGCCTCCCTCCGTGAGAGAGGTCCGCTTCCGTCGGTGTAGGGCCTCGGCCCCAGGCCGCCGGTCGCGCTCGATCGCTACCGGGGGACGGTGGCCTCGAGTTCACTCCCCCTTTATCCTTCGGGGTCCGTCGAGTCCGGGGAACGATGCCGGACGACGCGATCGTCGCGCGCGGGCTGACGAAGGTCTACGGCAAGCTCACCGCGGTCGACCACGTCGACATGAACGTCCGGCGCGGGGGGATCTTCGGCCTGCTCGGCCCGAACGGCGCGGGCAAGACGACGATCATCAAGCTGCTCACCGGGCTCAGCGATCCGACG
>DATJVA010000025.1:0-5871 GCA_035502015.1 Thermoplasmata archaeon
CGTCAATGGGTACGGCGAGGAACAGTACGGTGAGTTGTTCCCGGTCGCGCCAGGACAGGTACTGATGAACAGGTCGATCTCGGAAGGTGTGGTGTTTCCGACCGGATGGTCCGCGGGGAATACCGTCACGGTCCAAGTGAAGTTCGTGTCGGTCGATCCCGTGAAGGGGGATACGCTGGCGTTCTGCATGACGGGTCCACCGTTCGAGAAGATGGCACCGGTGGCGGAAGCGGAGACCCCGACGGGGGTCATGATCTCCTGGGTGAAGACGACGGTGGCGAGCGGAGCGACGGCAAGGACGATGACGAGTCCCGAGGCGGCCAGGTAGCGGGGCCGCTTGATCCCCGCCCAGATCGGGATGGCGAGGCCGAAAACGAGGATCGCCGGGATCGCGATGATCGACGAGACGTAGGCGTACGTCGCGAAGACGACGCCGAGCGCGAGAAGGAGAAGAAGCACCCGACCGAGCAGCGTCGGAAGGAAACGCCTAAAGCGGCTCTGAGGTTGCTGCGCCACGGAACGGGGGTGAGACCGGCCACCCCTTATTAACTGATGGCAACGAACTCCGCTCCCGAGGGTGAACCGAGGCCTTCGTGCATCCTCATCGTGTTGGACGGGCTCGGCGACCGGCCCCATCCCGCCACCGGGAATCTTAGCCCGGTCGAGGCGGCCGCCACCCCGAACCTCGACCGGCTCGCTTCGCTCGGCGAGATGGGAGAGGTGGTCGTGGTCGGGCCTGGGGTCGCGCCGGAATCGGACGCGGGCGTCTTCGCCCTGCTCGGATACGACCCGGTGCACGACTCGCCCGGTCGAGGTGTCCTAGAGGCGCTCGGGGTGGAGATTCCGCTCGCGAGGGGAGACGTGGCATTGCGGCTCAACTTCGCCACGATCGATGGGGACGGAACCGTCCTCGACTCGCGTGTCGGCCGCTCGCTCGGGACGACCGAGGCTCGGGAGCTCGCCAAGGGGATCACGGACGCGGACCTCCTCGGCCCCGACGGGATCCGGGCCGAGGTTCGTGCGACCGTCGGGCATCGGGGAGCCCTCTGGCTCCACCCGACCTCGGGCGGGTCGCTCTCCCCGGAGGTGACGAATGCCGACCCGTTCTACGAGAAGGTTGGCGGGATGGGACAGGCGCGTCGACCCGAGACCCCGCGGTTGCTCGAGGTGACTCCGACCGATGCGACGTCCGAGGCGGCCCGGACCGCGCGGGCCATCAACCTGTTCCTCGCGCGGGCAGCGCAGCTGCTCGCCGGGCATCGCGTGAACGCGCGCCGGGCGATGGGTGGGAAGAAGGTCGCCAACGGCCTCTTGCTCCGCAACGCGGGGGCCCTCCCTTCGACCCCGATCCGATCGTTCAAGGAAAAGAACGGTCTTTCCGGCGCGGCGCTCACCGAGATGCCGGTCGAGCGCGGAATCGCTCGCGTGCTCGGCCTCGAGGACCGGTACGTCGGTCCGATGGGAGCCGACCGCGACTCGGGATACCGGGAGAGGGCCAACGTGACACGGGAACTGGCGTCGCGGTGCCCGTTCGTCTACGTGCATCTGAAGGGCCCGGACGAACCGGGACACGACGGGAATGCGCCGCTCAAGCGCGAGGTCGTCGAAGCGATCGACCGCTCGTTCTTCGGCCCGCTCCTCGACGGCCTCGAGATGGGCCGCGTCCGCCTCGCGGTCACCGCCGACCATGCCACTCCGTGCATTCTGAAGGGTCACTCGGATGACCCGGTGCCACTCCTGCTCTCGGGCGCGGGGATCGCTCCCCACCCGGGCACGACGCGGGTCAAGTTCGGAGAGTCCGCCGCCGCCCGCGGTGCCCTCGGACGGCGGACCGGAGCCGACGTTCTCCCGCTCCTCCTGCGTCCTTCGGCCCCCTCGACATGATCGCCCCGGGCCTTCGGGTGCCGCGGCGTGAGGGAGAGGCAGTCCGACGCGACCTCGCCGAGTCGGGCCTCCTCCGCAACGACCTCGAGATCCGCCAAGAGGGCGACTATCTGATCCTCCCCCTCGCAGGGACCCCGTCGGAGATTCCCGCTTCGTGGGGGACGGTCGTCGACCGGGAGTTCACCGGCGTCGCTCGAAAGGGTCCGGCTCGCTACCGAGACTTGCTCGAGTGGCCCGAGCCGGAGAAGGATCTCCTTCCCCGTTCGTTCGACGTCGTGGGCGACATCGTACTGGTCCGGTTGCCACGGGAGCTCGAATCCCGAAAGGACTCGGTGGGCGAGGCCCTGCTTCGGTTCGTCCCGGGAGCCCGCCTGGTGGGCCTCGACCATGGGGTACACGGAGCGGACCGGAAACGGACGGTCGAGAGGATCGCCGGTGCCGGGCCGTGGCGGACTCGGCATCGCGAGAACGGCGTCGACCTCGAGGTCGATGTCGAGAACGCCTACTTTTCGCCCCGGCTCGCCCGCGAGCATGACAGGGTCGCGGAGGAGATCCGGCCCCACGACCGGGTGTACGACCTCTGTTGCGGCGTGGGTCCATTCTCGGTGACGATCGCGCATCGGGAGCCCACCGCGGTCGTGACCGCGGTCGACGCGAACCCGGAGGCGATCGCGCTCCTGCGAGCGACCCTAGCGAGGTATCCGTTCGGTGGTCGCGTGACGCCGCTCGTCGCCCGTCTCGAGGAGTTCCTGCCGTCCGCCAAGAGCGTGGAGCGGTCGGTGATGAATCTCCCTCACGAAGGGATTAAGTATCTACCCTCGGTGGCGCGCACCACCGCGCCGGGGGGACGCCTCTACTACTACGAGGTCGTGGCCCGGTCGGAGCTCGCAACCAGAGGGACCGCGCTCGTGAACCTGCTCTCTCCGACCGGAGTGTTTGAGGTGGCCGCCGAGCGTGTGGTCCATCCTTACTCCCCTTCCTCGGACCTCGTCGCGTTCGTCCTCGAGAGGTCGGGGTGAGAAGGCCCGATGGCACGTGTCGTAACGCTGGGGGAGGTCTCGGAATCCGACCTGCCGCTCGTCGGCGGGAAGGCGAGCAAGTTGGGCGAGCTCGTGCGGGAGGGTCTTCCCGTGCCACCGGGATTCGTGCTCACGACGGAGGCGTATGACGCGTTCGTCGAGCAGACGGAGCTGAAGACCGAGCTCCCCGCCGCCCTCGCGACGATCCAGCCCGACCGGGCCGAATCGGTCGAGGCCGCGTCCCAACGCATCCGGCATCTGTTCGAGACCGTCCCGTTCCCCCCGGCGCTGCTGGACGAGATCGAGTCGGCGTACGACATGTTCGCCCGTCAGTACTCGGTCCGGTTCTGCGCGGTCCGCTCGAGCGCGACCGCGGAGGACCTCGAGGGCGCTTCGTTCGCCGGCCTCCAGGACACGTACCTCAACGTCACCGGCACCGAGCAGGTCGTCACCGCCGTTCGAAAGTGCTGGGGGTCGCTCTTCACACCACGCGTGCTGGTCTACCGTCATCGCAAGGGGTTCGACCAGCGGACGGTACGGCTCGCGGTCCTCATCCAGAAGATGGTCGACGCGGACGTGAGCGGGATCCTCTTCACGCGGGACCCGAACACCGGCGAGAACCACATGATCGTCGAGGCCGGCTGGGGCCTCGGCGAGGCGATCGTCGGCGGGGAGGTGACTCCCGACCACTACGTCATCGACGGAAGCTCCCTCAAGATCATCCACAAGCAGTTATCCGAGCAGAAGGTTCGCCTAGTCCGCGCCGAAACCGGAGGAAACCGACGTGAGGACGTCCCGGCCGCCGAGCGAAGCGCCCAGAAGCTGCCCGACCCTCGTCTCCAACGTCTCGCCTCGCTGGCGCGGGTCATCGAGTCGCACTACCGTCGGCCGATGGACGTGGAGTGGTGCGGGGACGCCGAGACGCTCTACATCGTGCAGGCGAGGCCCGTGACGACGATCCCGAAGTCGACCGCGCCGTCCTCGGTCACCGAGCCCGGCGCGAAACCGACCGGAGGGGAGGCGCCGGGAGAAGAGGCGCCGATCCTGCGCGGGTTCGGGGCGAGCCCTGGCGTCGCCGTCGGTACGGCCCGCATCCTGCACGGCCCGGCCGAAATGGAGAAGCTCAAAGCCGGCGAGATCCTGGTGACGACCATGACCACGCCGGACATGGTTCCGGCGATGTCCCGCGCCGCCGCGATCGTCACCGACGAGGGCGGTATGACGTGCCACGCTGCGATCGTGTCCCGAGAGCTGGGCGTCCCCTGCGTGGTCGGGACTCGAGAAGCGACGAAACTGGTCACGGACGGCGCCGAGGTGACGGTCGACGGCAAGACCGGAACGGTCTACCGGGGAGCGCGGTCGGCGAAGCCGGGAAGCTCCCCAGCCGCGGCGGTGCCCGCGCACGCGGGGGGCATCTCCCATGAGGGCGCTCCCGTCACGGCCACCAAGATCTACGTCAACGTCGGCGTTCCGGAGAAGGCCGAGGAGTACGCCCGTCTTCCGGTGTCGGGGGTCGGTCTCCTTCGCATCGAGTTCATCTTTACCGCCCACGTGCGCGAGCATCCCCTCGCCCTCCTCAAGAAAGGGCGCAAGGACGAGCTCGTCCGACGGCTCGCCGATGGGATCGGCAAGGTCTGCCAGGCGTTCCATCCGCGCCCGGTGATCATCCGGACGTCCGACTTCAAGACGAACGAATACCGGGGGATGCCAGGAGGCGAGGAGTTCGAACCGGTCGAGGAGAACCCGATGATCGGCTGGCGGGGCTGCTCGCGGTACATCTCACCAGTCTACCGACCCGCGTTCCTCTGCGAGCTCGAGGCGATCCACCGGGTCCGCACCGAGATGGGCCTCAAGAACGCCATGGTGATGCTGCCGTTCGTCCGGAACACCTGGGAGCTCGAGGAGATCGCCGAGATGATGCGCTCCCAGGGGCTCCGCCGTTCGCGGGACTTCCAGCTCTATCTGATGGCCGAGGTCCCGTCGGTCGCGTTCCTCGCGAAGGAGTTCTCGAAGCACTGCGACGGGTTCTCCATTGGGTCGAACGACCTGACGCAACTCGTCCTCGGCGCCGACCGCGACTCGGAGACGCTCGGACGGATGGGGTACTTCGACGAGCGTGACCCGGCCGTCCAGCGGGCGATCCAGGTGCTGATCGAGGGCGCGCACTCCGAGGGTCGGTCGGTCGGCATCTGCGGGCAGGGTCCCAGCGTGTACCCGGAGTTCGCGGAGTTCCTGGTCCGAGAGGGGATCGATTCGATCTCCCTGAACGCGGACACCGTGGTCTCCACGATCCGGACGATCGCCTCGCTCGAACAGCGGATGAAGCTCCAGGGCCTTCGCGCGCGGACCTGAGGGCGCTGCGAGCGTCCGGCGCTCGCTGTCGATCGCGGCCGACCGCTCCGGTTCTACGCGGGAGGTCTTGCTCGCGGGGGCCGCCACTGAGGGCCGGTCGGCGGACCGGGAGATGGCAATGCGAGTTCGGCCGAGGCGGGGAGCTCGTACTCGATGAACGAACGGCCCGCCTGGAATCCGAGCGCCTCGAGGCGATGCTGAAGACGCGAAGAGTCGGCGAAGATCGAATACCCTGCCGAGGGCCCTGTCAACCGCTCGCGCACGGCGTGGGTGACCACGGCCGAGGCGGCTCCCTGGCCTCGCTCGGACGGTCGTGTCGCGACCGCGTAGATCCCTACCGAGTTCCGGTAGCGGTAGACGAGAGCGACCGAAGCGGTCTCCCCTCCGCGCGACGCGAGCAGCGGAACGAGTCGCTCGTGGGGATTCGGATGCGACCACGCGATGTCGAGCGCGGTGCGGAACTCCGGCCGCTCCCGCTCAGACGTCCAGAACGACGCGACGAGGTCGAGCTCCCGGTGCGTCGCTTCTCGCACCGAGACGGCGGGCTCGTCGCCGGCGGGCGTCTCTCCGCGCGAAAGCATCAGCACGAGCGGGGAGCTCTTCGGTCGGTATCCGA
>DATJVA010000026.1:0-2083 GCA_035502015.1 Thermoplasmata archaeon
GCGGCGGTGGACGAGATGTACCGGGTGCTGCGACCGGGTGGGGTCGCCCGCATCCAGGACATGCGACACGACGCTACGAACGCGGCGATTCGAGGGGAAGTTCGGGGGATGGGCATCGGGGGCTTTCGGGCGCTCATGACCCGGGGAGCATTGCGGTCCCTGCGGCGGAGGGCCTACAGCGTCGAGCAGTTCCAACAGTTCGGTGAGAAGAGCCCGTTCAAAGGTTGTACGGTCACGACCGATACGATCGGCCTGGACGTGACGCTGCGCAAACCGAAATGACCCGACCGGGCGGCTTCGTCTCGGACCGGGCTCACCCGGGTGGGGTTGAGCCCCCGCTGTCGACGAGCAGACGGTCGTAGGCTTGGAGCGAAGTGCGGTCGAAGAGCACGAAGCGAACGTGCTGGACCGTGGGAGACTTCGAGAGTTCGTCCCGGACGGTCGAGATTGCGATGCGCGCCGCAGGTTCCAGCGGGTAGCCGAACACGCCCGCGGAGATTGCCGGGAACGCGACCGACCGGATCCCGTGCTCGCGGGCGAGACGCATCGCATTCCGGTAGCAGCTCGCCAGCAACGCATCCGAGGGGCGGTCCACGCCGTACATCGGACCGAGGCAGTGGATCACGTACCGATTCGCCAATCTGTGACCCCCGGTGATCACGCACTCTCCCGGTCGGATCGGTGCGAGCGGTCGGCACTCTTCGTAGAGGCCGGGGCCGGCGCCGCGGTGGATCGCGCCGGCCACGCCGCCCCCGGGAAGCAGTTCCGCGTTGGCGGCGTTGACCACCGCCTCGATGTCCGGCTGGTCGGCGATGTCCCCGAGCACGCACTCGACGAGGGGGGTGCGTACGTTCCGGTCGGTCACAGGAAGAGGATTCGCCCCCGCGGGAAGAGTCCGGCGAAGGCCCTCTCCCACTGCTAGTACTCGCCGGCGAGCCGAGACGCAGCGGTATAGTTGACGAACGGTCCGCTCAACAGGCTCGAGTTGCTCACGAACGCGAGGTTTCCGTCCTCGAGCTTGAGCACCGTTGTGACGAGCCCGAAGCTGACGACGGTTCCTTTCATGCCCCCAAAGAGAACATGGTCGCCGACCCGGATGAACCGGCGCTGGAGAAGAAGGATCCCCGATACGAGGTTCTGTAGAGTGGTCTGCAGGGCCAGGGTCACCGCGATGCTGGCGATGGCGGAGAACGTCAGGGTGGAGAGGAAGCTGAGCGGGCCGAGGGTCACCGAGATGCCCACCACCACGATGGCGACCCAGACCACTGTGATCAGGATCTGAATTCCCCGGACCTTGGCGGGTGTGGAACCCGACCGCTTTGCTCGGTTGCCGGCCCACCTGGCGATCAAGGGGCCCGCGACCCCGGGCACAAGGATGAGAAGAAGGACGTCCAAGGCGAACTGGCTGTCCGGCAGCGTCACGGTGGGTCCCAGCCCTCGCGCCAGCCTACTTTCGGCTATTTCAGGGCTCCCCCGGGCTTCCCACCGACCCCCGGTCGACGGTTCGCGCAACCCTGAAGGGGGGGACGACCATCGTTCGCACGGAATGCGGCTCAGCGAGGCGATGCTCGACGCCTGGAGACAGGTGCTCGTCGACGGGCGGACCGAGGCCGAGATCGACGGTCGGAAGTACAGGGTCACAAGGACCCGGGCACAGGGGCTCCGCGTGGTCTCCTTCGTCTATCAGGACCACCGGATCGAGGGCATCGAACAGAACCCCCAGAAGACCTCTCGGTGGGCGAAGCTCGCCCAGGAGGGCAAGCGGATCATGCAGTTCCGGATCGGTCCACGGTACATCGCGAACGTCTGTGAGGGGGAGCTGTTCCCGTACCCCGCGTGGAAGAGCCAAGGGCTTCCCGACTGATTGGCCGGGCCTTCAGAGGATGATCCTCTCTTCTTCGACGGAACGACGGTTCAACGAGAGCCGGTCCAAACGGTAGGAATCACCGAGGAACAGCTGGGCCTCGGCCTTTCCCTCGTACTTCGCAGCGACGAGCCGTCCGATCGAGTCGGCCTTCATGATGGCGCTTCCAGAGTCCCCGCCCACGAAGATCACTCCGTACGGCTCTTCCGTTAGGACGGG
>DATJVA010000027.1:0-23849 GCA_035502015.1 Thermoplasmata archaeon
CAGGACGATGTGGATGGGCGAGCTCGACCTCTCGCTGCCGGCCGCCTCGGCGATCGTGGACCGGACCTCGGAGCTCGGGCACGACGGGATCCGGTTCAGCACCCTGGAAGACGAAGGATCGGATCTCCCTGAGGTCCGTCAACGCCTGTTCGACCTCTGGGTCGAGGCGTCTCGGGATGTTCCCCGGATGGGCGAGTACGTCCCGGTCTCCTTCGAAGGGTTCACAGCGATGATGGAGGCGCCCACGATGATCCCCGAAGCGTTCTTCCTCGGCATTTCGGGCGAGACGTACATCGCGTCGAGCCACCTCGAACGAGACCTCTCCCGGCCCGACAGCCTGTTCGTCGGGTTCACGGGGACCCGGTCCGGGTCCCGCGGCCGTGGTATCGCGACCGAGCTCAAGCGGAGGTCGGTCGTGTACGCCCAGGAGCACGGCTTCCGCTTCCTGCGCACTTTCAACGACTCGTTGAACCCGTCGATATGGGCGATCAATGAGAAGATGGGGTTCCGTAGGGTGCTCGAGATATCTCAGCTCGAACGGACGATTTCGCCTGCGGGGAGTCCGGTGCCCTCGACAGCGCCGCGATAGCGTAAGGCACCACCTCCCTGTCCACCTACCGTCCGTCGCGCCGCGGACTCGAAAACCCTTTTAAGAGGGACTCGCCTCGTCGGGTTGAATGCGTTGCTTTCCCTCGGAGGCGTAGACCTCCTTTGACCCAACGAGCCTGAATCCTTCTCGGTCGGACCCTATGGACGTCCTCGACGCAATTCGCTCTTTCCGACCCTGCACCCAGTACAACCCGCGGCCGGTGCCGCCGGAGAAACTGAAGGCGGTGCTCGCTGCGGCCCGCCTCGCCCCCAGCCAGCAGAACATGCAGCCGTGGCGTTTCGTTGTCGTCCAGGACGATGAGCGCAAGCGACTCCTGGCCCAGGCTTCGAATCGGGGCAAGCTGATCGCGGAGGCGCCCGCGGTCATCGTCGCGTTCGCGGTCGAAGAGGACATCCCGATCACGATCGGAGGGTACATCTCGGCCTATCCGCTCGACGTGGCCGTCGCGATCGCCCACCTGCAGCTCGCGGCCACGGCCGAGGGACTCGGCACGAACTGGATCGTCGAGTTCAACGACGAGAAGGTCCGTTCCGTCCTTCGCGTGCCCGAGGGGATCCACCCCATCGCGGTCATCCCGATCGGCTATCCCGTCGAGGGGAACGGCTCCACGAAATCGGCCGGTGATGGCCGCAAGAGCCCGGACGAGATCATCGGGTACAACGAGTATCCGGGATAGCGTGACCGACCTCACCTTCGTGAGCACCAACCCGGGGAAGTTCCGGGAGGTGCGGAGCCTCCTCGCCCCGTTCGGAGTGCGCGTCCGATGGCGCCGCCGCACGCTCCCCGAACCCCAGGTTGACACATTGGAGGAGGTGGTCGCCGCGAAGCTCGAGGCGGTGCGGGACCTCTCCGGCTTCGTTCTCGTCGAGGACTCGGGGCTCTTTGTCCCGTCCCTGAACGGGTTCCCGGGTGTCTATTCGGCCCACTTCTTGAGAACGTGGAAGTTCGGGCCGCTCCTTGAGCTGCTCAAGAGGCGGGACCGGTCCGCCTACTTCGAGACGGTCGCCGGCCTTCGGAACGGCCGCCGTCGATGGACCTTCTCCGGTCGGGTCGTCGGTTCGATCGCTCCGCGACCCCGCGGAAAGAACGGATTCGGCTACGACCCGATCTTCGTTCCGAAAGGGGGGCGCCGGACCTTCGCGGAAATCTCGACGGAAGAGAAGAACGCCCTCTCTCACCGTGCTCGGGCGGTCGTCCAGGTCGGCCAGCTCCTCTCGAAGCGCGGTCGCTGAGCTACCCCGGCGGGGCGCCCGGAAGTTAGGTCGCACAGAAAGGGGCAGGCCCCCGGGGGTTCCGGGGACCGGAGGAAGGGGTTGAGTGTGTCAACGGGCGCGGCTTCAGTCTTCCCCGAAGTCTCCGCCGCCCATCCCGCCCATGCCGCCCATACCTCCCATGCCGCCGCCGGGGCCGCCCGGTCCGCCGGAGGGGGGTGGGCTCGACTTGGACGCGATGACGTCGTCGATCCGCAGGATCATGACCGCCGCATCGGTGGCGCTCTCGATCGCCTGACGACCGACCCGGATCGGCTCGATCACGTGGATCTCACCCATGTCGACGGTCTTGCCCGTGGAGAGGTTAACGCCCGCGCGCTGCTGGCCACCCTTGTGCGCCTTGCGTAGCTCGATCAGCATGTCGATCGGGTCGAGCCCCGCGTTCTCGGCGAGCGTCCGCGGGATCGTCTCGAGGGCGTCCGCGAAGCTCTCGAACGCGATCTGCTCCCGGCCGCCGATCTTCGCGGCGTGGTCCCTTAGGCGCATCGCGATCTCCTCGGCTGTGGCGCCGCCGCCGAAGACGTACCGTCCGTCCTCCACAGCGACCGCGACCACGTTGAGCGCATCGTCGAGCGACCGCTCGATCTCGTCGATCACGTGCTCGGTTCCGCCGCGGATCAGAATCGATACGGCCTTGGCCTTCTTCGCGCCGGTAACGAAGGTCAGGGAGTCCTCCCCGATCTTCCGTTCCTCGACGAGCCCCGCATGCCCGATGTCCTCGGGCGTGAGCTCGCTGACCTTCGACACGATGTTCGCCCCGGTCGCCTTCGCGAGCTTCTCCATGTCGGACTTCTTGACGCGGCGGACGGCGTAGATGCCCTCTTTCGCGAGGAAGTGCTGGGCGAGGTCGTCGATCCCCTTCTGACAGAGGACGACGGTGGCACCGGACTTCTTCACCTGCTCCACCATCCGGCGGAGCATGTTCTCCTCCTCCTGGAGGAACGCGTTCAGCTGGGACGGGTCGTTGATCTCGATCTTGGCGTCGATCTCGGTCTTCTTGATCTCGAGCGCGGCGTCGAGGAGAGCGATCTTCGGGTTCTCGACGCGGGTCGGCATCCCCGAGTGGACCTTCTCCTTATCGACGATGACGCCCTCGATGAGCTGGGTGTCGGCCATAGAACCGCCCTGCTTCTTGATCAGCTGGATGTTGTCGAGGTCGACATCGTGACCCGTGTCACCCTTCGGCTGGGCGACGGCCGTCACGGCCTTCACCGCGATCTCGCCCATGTGATCCCGGTCGAACGAGACCGACTTCGAAGCCATCGAGGTGACCGCGATCCGCGTGAGCAGCTCGTGATCATTGATCGCGACCGGCTGGCTGACCTCCTGGAGGACCTCGAGGGCCTTCTGGGAGGCGAGGCGGAATCCCTGGGAGATGATCGTCGGGTGGATGTTCTGCTCGATGAGGGTCTCGGCGCGCTTCAGAAGCTCGCCCGCGAGCACGACCGCCGTGGTCGTCCCATCCCCCGCCTCCTGGTCCTGGGTCTTTGCGACCTCGACCAGCATCTTGGCGGCGGGGTGGTCGACGTCCATCTCCTTGAGGATCGTGACCCCGTCGTTCGTGACGACCACGTCGCCCATCGAGTCGACGAGCATCTTGTCGAGCCCACGCGGTCCGAGCGTCGATCGCACGGCGTCCGCGATCGCCTTCGCCGCGGCAATGTTGTTGCCGAGCGCGCTGCGTCCCTTCTCTCGCTTCGTCCCTTCCCTTAGCACCAGGATCGGCGTCTGTCCGGTTAGCATCGTTTCTTCCTCCGCGATTACTCTCGGCTGTCGCGTTTGGTAGAAAAGCGGTTCTATTTAATACAATCTACTCGGTCCGAGGGGCCGACCACCGCCTGCCGACTTCCAGAGCGGCGGTGATATGTCCGTGGTCCTACGGCTCGTCCGTCAAGACTGCGAGCCGGGGCCGGACCGACAGGAAGCAGCTACACGCGTCTGCTTGCGACTCCGGCGTACGCCCGAGTGTTCAGTGCGGGCCTCGGGTCGACCCTCGGCTCGGCGATCTCGAGCATCTGCCTCGTCTGGATCGTCTTCAGCGAAACCGGCTCCCCGCTGGATGTGGCCCTTCTGGGGACCGCATGGCTCGCGGCCGGGATCCTGTTCAGCGTGTTCGGCGGGGCGCTCGTGGACCGGTACGATCGTCGGCGTCTGATGATCGGGGCGGACGTCGCCCGAGCGCTGGCGATGGGAGCGGTCGTGGTCGTGCTCGAGGTCCACGGCTTCGAGCTTCTCACGATCTTGGCCGCGTACTTCGTCGTCGGTGCATTCACGACCGTTTTCAATCCGGCCGAACAGGCGATCGTGCCCGCGCTCGTGGATACCGCGCTCATCGCGGACGCGAACGGCCTCGTCCGTTCCAGCCGGTCCGCGGCCCAGTTCGTGGGGGTCTCGCTCGGGGGAGTGCTCATCGTGACGTTGGGACCCGTATCGGGGGTCGCCGCGAACGCCGTGACGTTCGCCGTCTCAGCCGCCCTTCTGTTCGGCATGACAATTCGGGCCAGGTCCGCGAGCCCCGGCGCCCGTCAGTCGGGCTATCTGACCGACGTCCGCGAGGGTTTCGCTTGGTTGGGGCGGGCGAAGGGGTTTCTGCAGCTCACGATCTCGGCGACGTTCTTCAATTTCTGCGCGAGCCTGGTCGGCACGTTCATCGTCGTGTTCGTGACCGTCCTCTTGCACGGCTCGGCCCTCGACTTCGCGCTCCTCCTCGCGCTCGAGGTCGCGGGCACCGGGATAGGCTCTCTCCTCGTGAGCCGCACCAAAGGGGTCCGCTACGCCGGGCGGTCCTGGACGATCGGTGCGGGCATCGCCTCGGGAGGCGCGGCCCTCGTGCTCGCCCTGTTCCCATCCGTTCCCGTCGCCGCGGTCGGCCTGTTCCTGATCGGGTTGTTCGGGGGATACGCCGGCACCGCGTGGCTGACCGCGGCGCAGCTCCTCGTCCCTTCCGAGATGCAGGGGCGCTACTTCGGAATCGACGCCCTCGGCAGCATCGCGATCATTCCGGCGGCTCAGATCGGCGGAGCGCTCCTAATCGACGGCTACGGTGTCCAGTGGACCTACCTGGCGACCGCGGTTCTCTGGGTGGTCGCCGGCGCCGCCTTCCTCATCCCGCGGGCGCTGGCGAACGTCGGCTACCCTCCGCCCGGCGAGGCGTCGCTCATTCCCCGTAGCGTCGTCGTCGCATCTGGTACGAGCGAATCGCCCGGAGGAACTCGAGCCGGGTAAGCCCAGGCCAGAGGACGTCCGAGAAGTACAGCTCGCTGTACGCGGCCTGCCAGAGCAAAAAATTGGATATCCGCTCCTCCCCGCTCGTTCGGAAGATCAGGTCCGGGTCGGGAAGGTCCGCGGTGTAGAGGTGTCGCGAGACCGCGTCGGAGTCGATCTCCTCGGGCAACAGGCGCCCGTCCCGGACCTCGCGGGCGAGCGCGCGGATCGCCTCGACGATCTCGTCCCGCCCCCCGTACGCCAGTGCCACGTTGAACCGGTAGCGGGTGTAGTTTGCGGTGGCCTTCTCTGCGATGTCGATCGCCTCTTGGACCCGGGCCGGCAGAAGCGTACGGTTCCCGATCACTCGAACCCGGATCTGGTGGCGGTGAACGCGTTCGTCCACCGCGATGTCGCGGAGCGCCTTGTCGTAGAGGTCCATCAGCGCCGCGAGCTCCTCGGGGGAGCGCGAGAAGTTCTCTGTCGAGAGGGCGTAGATGGTGAGGATGTTGACCCCGACCTCGAGACACCAGTCGAGCAACAGCTCGGCGGTGTCCCGGCCCTTCGCATGACCTTTCGAGATGTCGAGCCCCTGGGCCGCCGCGAAGCGCCGATTGCCGTCCATGATGATCGCGAGGTGGTTCGGGACCGGCTCCGACTTCACGAGCTCCAACAGCCTCTTCTCGGTGAGGTCCCGCAGGGCATCCCCCACCGCGTGGGAGAGGTACGGGGACCCCCGCGAGCGCTTCGACCGCTCGTCGTCGGGCACGGTTCAGCGAGACCTCCGAGGTGGATAAGAGGACGGTGGAGCGGGGCCAAAGGGCCCCGGGCCCGTGGTCGGCCCGGGGCGGGGAGCGCCCTGGTCGGGAGTTCCGGTCCGGGGGCAGGGACCCCCGGTCCCTTCGAACCCGAGTCGCAGGCTCGACAGACCTACATCCTAGACCACTAGACTACCAGGGCAACCCCGAGGCGCTAACCGTTCCCCGCTATGAATGTTACTCGCGTCTATGCGCTCCGATGCCGCTTGCGCGCAGTGGGGGCGCCGGCCTGCTTCCGACGAGCTCGCGCCCGTGCGAGCGTGCGGGCGCGCGCGCGTTCGACCGGCGATTTCTCCAACGGTCCGCCGACCCATCTTGCGAGTCGAGGTCCCGGTTTATGTAGCGCACCGCGGCTTTGGATTGTTCTGCCGACGGAGGGCCGAAGATGACCGCGATGACCAGCTGGGCACTGTCGATCCTAGGGATCTTGTGCCTCGTGCTCTTCCTCAACCAGATCGGACTGAACGCTACCGCCACCCTGGGGATGATGCTACGGGGAACCGAACACTTCCTCGCTCAGCCCCTCTCGGGACTGGTCTAACGTCCGAACTGGCCCCTTCCCTATAGTTCAACGGGCCCTCCGTCGGTCCAACGCCCTCGCGAGGTCCCGGGGGCGTACGATGCCGTCGGGGGTGACGAACGCGGTGACGTAGCGCGCGGGCGTCACGTCGAACGCCGGATTGCGGGCGCGGCTCGTCCGCGGCGCGATCCGTCGCGAGGTCATCTCGAGCACCTCGGTTTCGGCCCGCTCCTCGACCGGGATCGCACGGCCGTCCTTTCGGCGCGCGTCGAACGTGCTCCAGGGGGCCGCGACGTAGAACGGGATCCCGTTCTCCCGGGCGACCACCGCTTTCTCGTACGTCCCGATCTTGTTCGCAAAATCGCCGTTGCGGGCGATCCGGTCCGCTCCGACGATGACAGCGTCGACCTGACCGGTTCGCATGAACGCACCGGCGGCGTTGTCGACGATCACCGCGTGAGGGATCCTCTCGCGCGCGAGCTCCCAGGCCGTCAGTCGTGCACCCTGAAGGAGCGGTCGGGTCTCATCGACCCAGACGAACAGGTCGGCGCCTTCGTTCCGTGCGACGCGGATGGGAGCGAGGGCCGTCCCCCACTCGACCGTGGCGAGAGCCCCAGCGTTACAGTGGGTTAACACGCGATGCGTCTTCTTGAACAGCGGAGCGCCGACGAGCCCGATCCGGTGGCACTCCTCCACGATCGTCCTGCGATACTCCTCCGCGGTCGCGAGCGGGTCGGTGCCTGCGGCCCACGCGGAACGGACCGCCTCCACCCCGACCGCGAGGTCGACCGCGGTGGGGCGCGTTTCGCGCAGTACCTTCGCGGCGCGCCCGGGGAGCGAGCCCTCCTGATGGGCGAGCACCATCCCGTACGCCCCGGTGACACCGATCGCCGGCGCACCGCGCACGGCCATGGTGCGGATCGCCTCGGCGACCTCGTGGACCCGTCGCAGGGTGAGGACCGACAGGCGGGCGGGCAGCTCGCGCTGGTCGATGAGGTGGAGAGCCCCGTCACGGAACCAGAGCGCTCGGACCCGCATGGACGCCTCTACGTTTCGAAGGTGTGGAGGAGGTCGAGCCAATCGGGGGTGACGGTCTTCGGTTGCCCGATCGCTTCGTCGAGCGGTATCCCGATGACCGAGGGTCCGCGAAGGACCGCTACCTCTCCGAATCGGCCGGCGAGCGCAAGGTCGACCGCGCATGCCCCAAGCCGAGTCGCGAGGATGCGGTCGAACAGTTCTGGTGCCCCTCCTCGCTGGATGTGGCCGATCTGCGCGCTCCGGGACTCGACACCGGTCGCCTCCTGGATCCTCCGCGCCAGCTCGGCGCCCACCTCTCGCTCGCGGAGCAGCTCGTGGCCGAATTCATCCTTCGCCCCGGCGGACCCGCGCCGCGGACCAAGGTCGATCCCCTCGCTCGCGACGACGAGCGCGTATCCGCGCGTTTGGATGGCGGCTCGTACCTTCGCGATGAGGGCGGACTCGTCGTACCTCTCCTCCGGGACAAGCGTCGCGTCCGCGCCGCCGGCGAGCCCGGTCGCGAGCGCGACCCATCCGGCGTGGCGCCCCATGACCTCGAGGACGATCGCGCGGTGGTGGCTGCCGGCGGTGTCGCGGAGGCGTTCGAGCGCGTCGACCGCCACCGCGGTCGCCGAGTGGAACCCGAACGTCCAGTCGGTACCCGAGACGTCGTTGTCCATCGTCTTCGGCACCCCGACCACGTGACCTCCCCGCCGGTGGAGCGCCTGGGCGGCCGAGAGAGTGTCGTCACCGCCAATCGCCACGAGCGCGTCGATTCGGTGCCGGGCGAGCGTCTCGAGGACCTTCACGGCGTCCTCCTCCTTCGCGAACGGGTTCGTGCGCGAACTCCCGAGGATCGTCCCTCCCTTCGAGAGAAGGTCCGCAACGTCACCGACCGTGAGCGGCCGGCTCAGGTCGTCCCGCAACCCTTTCCATCCATCCAGGAATCCGACGGTTTCGTGGCCGAACTTCGCCGCGCGTCGGACGACCGCCCGGATCGCGGCATTGAGACCCGGGCAATCTCCGCCACCGGTGAGGACGCCGAACTTCACGCCGGGACCTCGACGTACTGGCGCGGGGCGGTCGTCAGGAACTCAAAGCCGTGCTTGGTGACCACGATGTCGTCCTCGATCCGCACCCCACCTTTGCCGGGCAGGTAGATCCCGGGTTCGACCGTGAACGCCATGCCCTCCTCAAGGAGGTCCTCGGCCTTCGGGCCGTATCCCCAGCCGTCATGGACCGCGAGACCGATCGAGTGGCCCACGCCGTGGGTGAGGCGTCCCTTCCACTTCGATGCGTCGATCACGTTCGCGGCCGCCATGTGGACCTCCCGGGCCACAACGCCGGGTCGGATCGCGGCAAGGGCCGCCTTCTGCGCGGCCTCCACCGTCTCATGGACCGCTTTCATCTCCTCGTCCCGAGGGCCGAACCGGAACGAGCGGGTGATGTCACTGATGTACCGGCGGTGAATCGCCCCGAAGTCGCAGACGATCGACTGGCCCGGCTGGAGCTTCGTCGGTCCCGGTTCGTAGTGCGGCTCGGCCCCGTGCGGACCGAAGGCTACGATCGTCGCGAACGACCGGCCGCTCGCCCCGTGGAGGTTCATCCGGTGTTCCATCTCGGCGGCGAGCTCGAGCTCGGTGATGCCGGTCCGGAGGATCGAAGGGATCTCGCGCGCCACCTCGGAGCCGATCTCGGCGGCCTTGCGCAACCGCTCGATCTCTCCGGGTTCCTTCGTGAGGCGAGCCTTCCGGATACCTTCGGAGGCGTCGGACCACTTCACGCCGGGAAGCATCTTCTCGAGCCGGACGAACCAGGCATGGGTTAGTTCGCGGTAGTTGAGCCCGACGGTGCCGATGCCTTGCAGCAACTTCTGGACCGATGGCTCCGGCGAATCCCGCTCGACGAGGTGGACCTCGACGTCCGGGTCGTTCTTCGCCGCTTCTCGCGCGGTCTGTTCCTCGAGTCGGGCGGTGAGCACGTCAACCTTCCCGTCGGGGTGGGCGATCACGAGAGAGTCTTCGAACAGTCCGTGCGGCACGTCGAACAGGTAGAAGAACGACTGGTCGAGATGCGGCTCGGTGGCGTTGGCGAGGACGACCGCCTCCGGCTTCGGGTCCAGGCGCTGGAACACCTTCTGCACACGGGCTTTCATGGCCCGGCCTATCGTCTACGGGGCTTCAGCTTTTGCGCCGGCGGCGCGCAGGTCCTTCCACGAAAGCAGTGGCTCGCGTGCCGCGCGCACTTCGTCGACCCGCGAGACGGCGAGCGACCGCGGCGCGGAGTGCAGGTGCTCGGGTGTGTCGGTGATCGCGCGTTCGAACGCCGCGACGTAGTTGTCGAGCTCGCGCCGGCTCTCCGTCTCGGGCAGCTCGACCATCAGCGACTCCTCGACCAACGCCGGGAAGTAGACGGTCGGTGCGTGGACCCCTTCGTCCAGGAGCCGCTTCGCGAGGTCGAGGGTTCGGACCCCTCGCTCCTTCAACGGGGCGCCCGAGAGCACGAACTCGTGCTTCACGAGAGTGCGGAACGGACGGGGAAGGTACTTTCCGAGCCGCATCGCCACATAGTTCGAGTTGAGCACGGCGCGACGCGAGACATGCTTGAGGCCCTCCTCGCCGTGCGACAGGATGTAGGCGTAGGCGCGCAGGTCGAGACCGAAGTTCCCGTAGGCGGTCTTCAGCTTCCCGATCGACTTCGGCCGGTCGTAGTCGAATCGGAACTTCCGTCCCTCCTTCACCACGCGGGGCACCGGTAGATACGGACCGAGCTTCTCGCCTGCCCCGAGGACCCCGGCACCCGGGCCGCCCCCGCCGTGCGGCGTCGAGAACGTCTTGTGAAGGTTGAGGTGGGCGACGTCGAACCCCATCCGACCGGGATGGGTGACGCCCAGGATCGCGTTCAGGTTCGCCCCATCGTAGTAGAGGAGAGCGCCCGCGGCGTGGACCGTTTCGGCGATCTCCAGGATCTCGCTCTCGAACAGGCCCGCGGTGTTGGGGTTCGTGAGCATGAAGCAGGCCGTCTTTCCCGAGACCGCTGCCTTGAGCTCCTGAAGGTCGACGCAGCCGTCCTTGTCCCGGATCTCCCGGGTCGTGAACCCGGCCATCGCCGCCGAGGCGGGGTTCGTTCCGTGCGCGGTGTCGGGGAGCAGCACCTCGGTCCGCTCTCCGAGCTCGCCGCGGTCTCGGAAATAGGCGCGGACCATGAGCATCGCTGCATACTCCCCGTGCGCCCCCGCCGCCGGTTGCAGCGAGACCTCGGGAAGCCCCGTGATCTTCGAAAGGATCCGCTCGAGCCGCCAGATCACTTCGAGCGACCCTTGCGCGGTCGATTCGGGCTGGTAGGGGTGTACGCCAGCGGCCCCCGGCCGTCGAGCGAGCAGTTCCGTGACCTTCGGGTTGTACTTCATCGTGCAGGAGCCGAGAGGGTACGCGGCGGTGTCGATCCCGAAGTTCATCTGCGAGAGCCGAGTGTAGTGCCGGACGACCTCCAGCTCGGAGAGCTCGGGCCACCGGACCGGAGCCTTCCGTCGGAGACGCTCGGGGATCCCGACGACCGTCGGAGGAGCCTCCGTGCCGGACGACGGCCCGAGGTCCCAGACAGCGGGCTCGTCCCAACGTGCCTGCTGGAACGTCATGCGGACCTCCCGACGGCCGCCATCGCGGCCTGCGCTGCGCGGACGTACTTCTGGATGTCCTTCTCGCTTGTGGTCTCCGGCATCCCGACCAGGACCCGTTCGGGTCCGGCAGGCGCACCGGGTCTCGGGTCCTTCAGCGAGTGACCCCCGAGGACCTTGCGACGCCGAAGTCGGTCGAGGAACTCTTCGGCCGTCCCCTTTCCGATCTCGACCGTGAAGTCTCCGAGGTACGGAGCGTCGAATCGGGGCGCCTTGAGCCCATCGATGGCGCCCAGACCGCTCGCGAGAGTACGGGCCTTCTCCGCGAGGGTCGCCTGGAGTCGAGCAAGACCCTTGGGTCCGACCGAGCTCGCGTAGACGACGAACGCGAGCGCCATCAACGACTCGTTCGTGCAGATGTTCGAGGTCGCCTTCGAGCGCCGGATGTGCTGCTCGCGGGTGACCAATGTCAGCGCGAAAGCGCGACGTCCGTCGGCGTCGAGGGTGGCGCCGACGATCCGACCCGGTGCGGACCGGACGTGCTCCTTGCGGCAGGCGAATAGGCCGAGAAGCGGTCCTCCGAACGATGGGGCGATGCCGAACCCCTGGCCTTCTCCGACGACGACGTCCGCGCCGTAGTTCCCGGGGGCCTCAAGGACTGAAAGCGAAAGCGGGTCGGCGACGACGACGAGCGGAACGTCGCCCAGGATCGACTTGAGCTCCGGTACGCCTTCGTCCACGTGGCCGAATCCGTTCGGCACGTCGGCGAGGACCCCGAAGACATCCTTCTTCGCGACCGCCGAACGGACGAACTCGAGGTCGAGGCGTCCCGTCCGGTCGTCGTAGGGGACCGATTCCACGTGAAGTCCCGGCCCACTCGCGTAGTTCTCGAGAACGCTGCGTTCCTCCCACGGGAGGCTCGCCGGGACGAGGAAACGACCGCCGTCGTGCAACCGTCGACAGAACAGGAGCGCCTCTCCCGCCGCGGTCGCCCCGTCGTAGAGGGATGCGTTCGCGACATCGAGACCGGTCATTTCGACCCAGAGGCTCTGGAACTCGAACAACGTCCGAAGCATGCCCTGGCTCGCTTCGGCCTGGTAAGGGGTGTACGCGGTGTAGAACTCGCTGCGTGAGACGATCGCGTCGACCGCGGCCGGAGAGTACCGTCCGGCGATCCGGCCACCAAGGAAGTTCGAGAACTTTGACATCGGACGGTTGCGCTCGAGCAGCCGATCCACTTCGGCGACCACTTCGGGTTCGTCCCGGGGAGGCCCGACCCCCATCCGACCGATCCGGGCCTTCTTCGGCACGTCGGTGAACAGTTCGTCCGTGGAACGGATCCCCAGCGCGTCGAGCAGCGCGGCCTCCTCTCCCGGCTCTTCCGAAATCCAACGTGGCATGAAGGCTCTCCGGCGATTGGGAGCGGTGGTAGCCATAAATCGTTCACGTCTCGCCGGACGAACTCGCCGGGGAGTCGGTCTGCCGGTCGCGCGGGCGGACGACAAACGTATTCGCCTCGACCGGCTCCCCGCGGGCACCTATGCCGCGGCGGACCCGACCGACCCGACCTGAGAGGACGGAGGGATTGCCGCCTCCCTCGGTCGGGATCCTCGATGTGGCGTTCCACCGCGCCTCCTTGGCGACGCCCCGAGGGGAGACCAAGGCCGCCCGGGACCGGCTCCGGGCGCAGCTCAAGATCGTCCGGAGCTCGGCGACGGTCGTCCGCCACCTCCGTCTGGAGACACGGCGGTTCGTTCGGAACCGTCCCACCGCGTTCGAATCGACCCTCCTGGCCCAAAGGTTCGGAGAGGGCGCCCTGGACCGCGCGCTCACCCGCGTCCGACGGGCGGAGGAGCGCATACGGGGACTCGCACGGGACGCGGAACGGGCTACGAAGAGCGCCTCGGGGTCGGAGGAGCTCGGGGACCAGATCCGGGCTTTTTACGGTCGGCTTTCGAGCTTCGTCCGGGAGGTCGACCCGGACCTACGGAACCTCCGGAAGATGGACCGGTTCCTGGACGAGCGGCCGCATCTCGACCCGGCGAGCCCGACCCTCGTCGTCGCCGGTTTCCCGAACGTCGGGAAGTCCTCCTTGGTCGCGCGACTCTCCTCCGCTCACCCGAAGGTGGCGGACTATCCGTTCACGACCCTTTCGATCTCGGTCGGTCACGCCGACCTAGGCTTCGACCGGCTCCAGGTCCTCGATACGCCGGGAGTCCTCGGCCGGCCGGATCGGGCCAACCCGGCCGAGTCCGAAGCGCGGGCGGCGGTCCGCGGTGTCGCGACGGTCGTGCTGTTCGTCATCGACCCCTCGGAAAAGTGCGGGTACACCCTGGATGACCAGGAGCGGCTGCTCCACCGGTGGCAGGAGGAGTTCCCTCAACTGCCCATCGTGGAGGTCGAGACCAAGTGCGACCTTTTCCGGCGAGCGACCGACCGGCTGCAGGTTTCGGCGACGACGGGGGAAGGGATCGAGACCCTCGAGGCGCGCGTGCGGGCGCTGGTTCGCCCCCGAGGCGAGCTGCCACCGATGCAAGAGGCGTTGACCGAGGAGCCGATGGGGCTCGGGGCCGAATCCGATACGGAGGAAGAGCCCCCGTCGGCGGCGCGGCGAGGTCGCCGCGCTACACGGTGAACTGCTTCCCGTTCTCGGGCAGCACCACGCGACACGTCGCTTCGAGCGCCTCTTTCAGCGGGTCGCGCTGGTCGCCATGCATCAGAACCACGGTCTCGGCTCGGGACTCTCTCGCGACCCGAACGAGGTCGGAGTGCCCGGCGTGGGCCGAGAAGTCGAACTTCTGGACCTCGCACGCGGGCCGGATCACGGTATCGTCGATCGTGAGGGTCCCCGTGTCAAGCAACTGACGGCCATTGGAACCCTCGACCTGGAAGCCGGTGAGCAGGATGGAACTGTTTGCGTCGCGGTAGAGCTCGCCGAGGTAGTACAGCACCGGACCGCCGTCCAGCATGCCGCCGGTCGTGACGATCACCTCCGCCTCGCGCAGTGCCTTGCGGCGCTCGCCCGGATGCTCGATGACGTGGACCGCCTCGAGAGCGCGACGGAAACGTCGTGCGTCGGCGAGGTACTCCGGGGCTGCCTCGTAGATCTCGTTGACCGAACGCGCCATCCCGTCGAGGTACGTCTCGAACCCAGACGACGCAAGGGCCATCAGGACCTCCTGGGCCCGACCGACGGCGAACGCGGGAACGATCGCCTTTCCTCCCCGTTGGATCGTCTCGTCGATCTTGTCCCGGAACTTCCGCTCCACCTCGCGACGGTCCGGGTGCTCCCGGCCCGAATAGGTGGACTCCATGACGAGGACGTCGCACTCGAGGGGCTCGGCGCCGCCGACCAGATGGGTCGGGATCGTCTGGAGGTCTCCCGTGAAGAGCAGGTCCTTGTCGCCCCGGTACAGCACCATGGAGGCGCCCGGGATGTGGCCCGCGGGAGTGAACTCCACCTCGATCCCCCGGTGGCGGAACGTGCCGTGTCGGTCGACCGCCTGGAACCGAGCGTGCAGCGAGTGGATGTCGCTCGGGGTGTACGGCGCGAGGTATCCTTCGAGCCGAGCGATCTTGAGCGCGTCCTTCGTGAGGAGGTCGGCGACGGCGATCGTCACCGGGGTGGCGATGAGACGGGCCTTCGGAAGGCGGCTCAGTAGCGGGGTCATCCCCGAGTGGTCGAGATGCGCGTGGGACAGGAAGGCGACGTCGACGTTCATCGGCGCGGGTCGGGGATACGTCGGCGGGTCCGTCGGCGTGAGACCGTAGTCAAAGAGCAGCGTCCGGCCCTGGTCCCGGACGACCAGTCCGAGCGAGCCGATCTCGGAGGCGCCGCCGAGGAATTGAAGTTCCATCGACGGGCCGAGCGGTTCCGCCACTTAAGGTTGCGTGAGCAGCCGGGTAGGGAAGTCCAATAAACCGCGGTCCCGTAGCGGAATCGTGACCGGGTCGGCACGCGCGGAGCTCGAGGTGCTCTACCGGATCAGCGTCGCGGTCCAGCAGGTGGTCCGGGACGCGGAAGGCTCGCCGCACCGCGGCGACGTCGTCGCGATGGGCGCGGACGGCTCCCCGACGGAAGAGCTCGACCGGTTGGCCGAGACGGAGATCCTGAAGGTCCTCGACACAGAAGGCGTGGACTGGAACCTCCTCTCCGAGGAGATCGGCCACGTCTCGCGCGGGGGTCAGAACACTCTCGTGGTCGACCCCATCGACGGGACATCGAACGCCCTTCGGAACCTACCGTTCTCCACGGTGTCGCTCGCGCTCGGCCGTCGGGACCTCGCCGGGATCGAGGTCGGGCTGGTCCGGGACCTCCATCGGGGGACCACGTACTGGGCCGCGCGCGGGCAGGGTGCCTTTCGGGACGGCCGTCGGATCCACACCCGGGGCTGGAATCCACGGGGAGAGGTCTTCTTCGTCAATCTCGGACGGCCTGCCTCCGAGCAGTCCTCTCGCCTGGCGCGGAAGTCCCGGCGGATCCGCTCCCTCGGCTGCGCGTCGCTCGAGATCCTGATGGTCGCGCAGGGAAGCGCGGACGGCTACTTCTTCGACAACGTGCCCGAGACCCGGAACCTTCGCGCGACGGACGTCGCGGGGGCCTACCGGATCCTTCTCGAGGCCGGCGGCGGCATGGGCGACGCCCAGGGGCAGCCCATCGACGGTTTCCCGCTCACGGTCGAGCGACGCACGAGCGTCTTCGCCTGGGGGGACCCCGCGCTCCGTGCCCGTGCCAAGGAGGAAGGGTACCTGTGAAGATCGGTCTTACCGCGAACCCCCGCAAGCCCGCCGCGATCGAGCTCGCGCGCCGTGCGCTCCGGCAGATCGGCGACCGTGCCGAGGTGGTACTGAGCGACGAGTCCGCGGCGCTCTCTTCCGTGGTCCCCCATCGCGCGCTCGAGGACCTCGACTCGGACGTGCTGATCGCGATCGGGGGAGACGGCACGTTCCTCTACGCGCTCCGTCGTTGTGAGGCACCGTTGCTGCCGATCAACGCCGGGACGGTCGGAGTTCTCGCCGAGGTCGAGGCGAACCGCCCCAACGAGTTCGAGGGCGCGATCGAGCGGCTGCTGAAGGGGTTCTACTTTCTCGAGGAGCGGATGAAGCTCGCCGCGCTCGTCGGGTCCCAGCCCGTGCCCGATGCCACGAACGACTTCGTCCTTCATTCCGCCCAGGTCGGGAAGATGGGGCTGTTCGAGATTTCGTTCGACGGCCACGTCGCGGGCCAGATTCGGGCCGACGGCCTGATCGTGGCCAGCCCGACCGGCTCGACCGCGTACTCGCTGAGCTCGCTCGGGCCGATCGTCGACCCCGGGCTCGATGCGATCGTGCTCACCTCGATCGCTCCGTTCCGAGTCGAGGCCCGCGCGATCGTCGTCGAACCGCTGAGGACCGTTCGGCTCCGGCCGATCGAATCCGGACGGGGCGCCCTCGTCATCGCGGACGGGCAGGACGAGTACCCGCTCCCGCCCGAGGCGGCGTTGACGGTCTACCGCTCGCCCCGCCGTGGGACCCTCGTCCGTTTCGGCTCTCGCTTCTACCAGCGTCTCCGAGGGAAGAGGATCCTGCCGTGGAGCGAGGACGGGCCGGGAGGGGGAGCCCCGGGTGCCGATCTTCCGCCCCGCGCGTAGGCGCGGCCCCGACTCTCCGCGGCTCGGAGAGACTCCCCGCTCGATCACTCGCCGGGCGCTCTCGAGCGCGCTCGCGAGCGCCCGTTCGGCGTACCCGAACGAGTTCGGCGGCGTCCTGCGCGCCGACCCGCCGGGGGTGATCAGCGAGCTCCTATTGCTCCCCGGGACGACCGCCGGTCGGAGGCACGCGAACTTCCATCTCTACATGCTGCCCGCCGACCTGACGGTCGTCGGGACCATCCATTCGCACCCTTCGGGAGCCCTCCACCCGTCGGACGCCGACGTCCGGCTGTTCCGGAACTGGGGACGGCGTCACATCATCGTCGGAGCGCCCTACGGCCCCGGCTCATGGCGGGCCTACGACGGGAACGGCGAAGAGGTCCGGCTCGAAGTGCGAGAGAACGTGGCCGATGCCGTGTTCTCCGACGAGCCGCACGAGTACCGCCCTCGGGCGGTCCACCGGCCGACCCCCATCGAACCGGCGGAGTTCCCCGTCGACGAGGAATAGGGATCCGGCCGCCTACTCGCGCACGGGGATCGTCGGCACCGGCAAACGGTCCGGTGTGCGATTCGGGTCGACGATCTGCCGGCCGGGGTGTCCGGGCGGGCTCGTGAGCCCGTGCATCTTCGCGATCAGGTCAAGGAACTGGATGAACCCTCGGAACGAGCTGCGGTAGAGGCTCGTGTGCTTCCCCTCCCAGTCGAAGAAGTCATTCAACATCGACTTCGACTGTCGGAGCCCGTGCGTGAGCGCGCGCTTGAGGAGCTCCTGCTGCAGCGGGCTCAGCCGGTCCCGGCGGAACCAGTCGCGCGACTTGAGGTGTCCCAGCGGCACGAAGAACATCGGCACGAGGATCGCCTTGAACTCCCACAGGTCGTCGATGAGGTCGATCGTACGCTGGACGTCATCCTCGGTCTCCTGGGGAAGGCCCACGATGAACGTGCAGGCGGGATAGACGTGGTTGTCGTTCATGAGACCCGCCGACTGCACGACGAGCTCGGGCCACTGCGAGGCCTTGAACGGTGCGACCTTCCCGGGCATCGCGGCGGTGATCATCCGGGGCGAGCCGGTCTCGACCCCGACCTCGACGCCCCACCACTTCTGCTTCTCGTCGATCAGGACCTCGGCGCACTTCGAGAGCAGCTTCGGCTTGGTCATCAGGGACGCCACAGCGACGTGGCTCCAACCGACCTGTTCGTAGTAGCGCTTCGCGAGCTTGAGGAGAGGGATCAGCTTCTCCTCGTGGGGCATCACGTTCGGGCTGCCGTAGAAGTAGACGTCGTCCGAGTGCAGGATCCCCTTGCGGACGCCGATCTTCGCGTTGACCTTGAGCTCCTCTTCGATCTTCTCTAGGGGGTACCAGCGCGTCGGGCGGGTCGTCACGGAGCAGAACGAGCAACCCCGGCAGCACCCGCGGCCGATCTCGATGAGACCGTTGACGCTGGGATACCGGATGGAGGAGATCTGCTCGACCTTCGGTGCTTCCTTCGCGGACAGCACCACGTGCGGAGGAAGGAACTCGTCGCGCAACGCCTTTGCGACGATGTCCTTGACGAAGAGGTCGGCCTCGCCTTCGACGACGGTGTCGATGCCACCGATGGAGTCGACAAACTCCTGGATCCAGGGGAGCTTCATTCGCGTGGCGGGCGACAGCTGCCACGCGCACGGCCCGCCCGCGATGATCTTGAGGCCCCGCTTCCGGGCCTCGACGACCGCCGGCTGGGTCAACATCCGCTTGAAGTTGATGCAGTTCAGGGTCTCCTTGTGCATGACCCCGCCGAAGGTGGAGCTGGGAGGGTTGAGCCCAAAGTAGTCGTGTCCCGAGATGAGAAGGACCTTCGCCGGTCCGGGCATGTACTTGTCGAGGTGGCTCGGATGGACGATCCGGGCGTCGAACCCGCCGTCCAGGAGCGCCGCCTCGATCTTCCGCATCCCGTAGGGAGCCTGGAGCGGGTAGCCGTTCTCGTCAACGGGCATGTCGGGGAAGAACAGTCGCTTGTACGCGCTCTCGGGGAGCACGTACGCCGGGGTGGTGGTACCGAACCCAAGGAACTCCTTCCCGTGGTGGTTGCTCATCATCGTCCAGTCGCAGGTGATGACCACTTCCGGCATGCACAACCTCCGCCCTGAGCCGCAGGACAGATGCCGACCACGAAGAGCCCCTTCTTATGGCTATCGACGCCCCGGACGCGACATCCGCGGGCCCGCTGGGGGTCGGAACGGAGGTGCCGCGCTAGTTGAACTCCGACTCGTCGTCGTCCCGCGTCAGAATCTCGTCGAGCGGGTCGCTCGACTCTTCCCCCCCTTCGTCCGATTCGCCGGACTCATGGAACGCGGGGTCCCGCTGGAGGAGGTGGACCCGCACGCAGTCCCGGTGGGCCGGGTTGCCGTTCCAGGAGCTCGTCTCGTTCGGGTCGCCGAGCGGCTCCTTGCACAACCAGCAGACCTGGGCGGGCGGGCTGATCCATGAAATGCGTCGGGGAGGAGAATCCATCGGGTCACTCCCGAATGAGCCGTCGAAGGTCTTCTACCTTTCCGGAGTCGGCTCCCGCCCGGGACGAGCCGGCCGCCAAAGACCCTTAATCTACGGGACCGTCGCGGAGGTCGTGGACACGCTCACCGAAGTCCGACGCCGCCGGCTCGCCCTTGGCATCTCGCTCGGGGAGCTCGCCCGGGCGATCGGACGGAGCGACGCGACCCTTTCCCGCATCGAGCGGGGCCAGATCCGTCCCTCGTACGAGCTCGTCCAGCGGATCCTCGCGTACCTCGAGGCCCAGGAGGGGCTGACCGCGCCCCGGCTCACGGTGGGGGAGCTGATGCACCACCCGCTCGTCAGCGTCGAGTCGAAGGCATTGCTTTCCACGGCCGCGCAGCGAATGGAGAGCGGCGCCTACTCTCAGCTGCCGGTGGTGGACGACGGTCGGGTCGTCGGGTCGCTCTCCGAGTCCGCCCTCCTTAGGGTCCTCGCCCAATCCAACCCGAACCGCGTGCGGGTCCGGGACGTCGTCGAGCCGCCGTATCCGGTGCTCGACGAAGCGTTCCCCGCCGACCTTCTTCCTCCCCTGTTCGGTCGCTACCCGGCGATCCTGGTGACTCGTCACGGAGATCTCGTGGGGATCGTCACGAAGGCCGACGTGATCCGGGGGCTTCGAGGCGCCTCGCTGCGTCGCACGGCGAACGTCTAGCGACCGCGTCACTCCTGAGCGTTCGCGATCCGGACGGCGCCGAGGGTCGCCCGAGCGACCAGCTGAGCCGCGAGCAATCCGAGACGGTCGGCGGTGGCCCCGGGTCGCTCCTCTCGCGGCGGCCGACCGACGCGACCCGTGGCCGCGCCGAACAGCACGTCGCCGTCGGTGGCACTGTGGAACGGCGAGACCACCGAGGCCAGCCCGGCATGCGCCATGGCGACGACCCTGGCCAGCGTCGGCCGTTCGATCGATACGTCCGTCACCACGAGCCCGAGCGTCGTTCCGGAGGAGAGAGACGAGGTCGTCGAAAGCGCGGTATGGGGTGGCATGACCGCCTTCGTGTCATCGCGGGCCCCCGCTACCCACCGACCCGTGCTCGGGTCCCGAATGGCCCCGACCGAGTTGACGACGACGAGGACTCCCAGAGTGCCTTTTCGCCCGAGGCGTATCGCCGCCGTGCCGACGCCACCGTGCATCGCGCGGTCCCTTCCGAGGTACTTTCCGACAGTGGCCCCCGCTCCAGCACCAACGCGCCCCACGGGGATGTCGTCCCGACTCGCCCGTAGGGCGGCATCGTATCCCAAGGGCAGATAGTCGGGGATGGGTCCCCGCGTCCGCGGCAGGTCGAACAGGGCCGCCCCCGAAACCGGGGCGACCGGGTTCGGGTTCCGAAAAGCACGGTGCCCACCCCCTCGCTCCAGAACGCGGAGTCGGACTCCTCGGGCGGCGTCCAGGCCGAAGAGGCTGCCCCCGGCAAAGAAGACCGCCCAACGGCGGCCGAACGTGGCGTCCAGAGAGAGCGAGGCCGTATCGTAGGTGGCCGAAGCGCCTCCCCTCACCTCCACCACGGACGGGGTCGCCTCGTCGAAGAGGATGGCGGTCACCCCGGTCGTCGCCTCCGGGTTCTCCGAGTGCCCGACGGCCACACCCTCGACGTTCCCGAACTCGACGGTCGGGGAGGGCATGCATCTGCGAGAGCCCCCGGGGGATAAGCGATTGCGTCGGTCCGCGCGATGGCCTCTTGTACTCAACGCCTGTTGAGGAGTCGCGCATGGCACCGACGCACCAGAAACCCCGGGCGGAATCGAGCGTGCCGAAGGGGTTCCGGGTGGTGCGAGACCTGCCCGTCGGCCGACATCCCCTCCTAGCGGCGTTCCCCGGATTGGACAAGCTCGGCGCGGCGGAACGTCTTCAACCCGACCCGTCGGCCCGGGAGAAGCTGTTCGAAGAGACATGCGTCCAGATCGTCGACCAAGACCTGTGGATGTACGTCGCTCCGCGCGAGACCCCGACCGGGGCGCGTCGCGAGTGGCGCCCCGTGGTCTCCCCCGGGTCCGACTGCGTCGTGATCGGGAAGAGCCACCTCGCCGAGAGCTCGGAGCTGATGCTGTTCATGGACATCTTCCACGAACTTTGCCACGTCATCCAGCGGCACGGCGGCGCCGACCTCTGGCCGCCCGGCCTGAGCTACGTAGAGCGTTGGACCGAGGTGGAGGCGTACCGGTTCGTGGTGACCGAGGCACGGAAGCTCGGCGTCTCGAACGACTTCCTGCGAGACTATCTCCGCGTCGAGTGGATATCGGACGACGAGCACCGACAGCTTCTCGACCACCTCGAGGTCCCTCCTTCGTAGGCCCGCGGGCCCCGCGCGACGGGCGGACCGCCCTTAGGGTGGTCCGGACGATGCGTGACGAACCGACCCTTTATCCACCCCGGGCCGGAATCGAACTGTTTACCGGGGGCAGTCGTCAGGTCAATGGACATCAAGGCACGCCCGGTCCTTCGGCCGTCGACGAACGACCTCTGGTTCCTCGCCTACCTGCCGCTCGCGGTCTCGGACGGCATCGCTACTCCGCTCATCCCCCTTCTCGCGCTCCAGCACTTCGGGGCGAGCGCGTTCGTCGTGACCATCATCATCGCCGCGAGCGCGATGAGCCAGGTCCCGTTCACCATCCTCTGGGGCAATCTCTCCGACCGAGTCGCCCACCGGAAGTACTTCCTCGTCGGCTCGTTCCTCGCGACGGGCGTCAGCATCATCCTAATCGCTCTCGCGACCAACCTGATCTCGTTCTTCTGGCTCAACGTCGTCGAGGGCCTCGCCTCGGCCGCCAGCGCCCCGATCGGGACGATGCTCCTCCTCGAGACCCGCCACAAGCGCTGGTGGCCGACGGACATCGGACTGTTCGGCCTCATTTCTGGGCTGGGGACGACCGCCGGCCTCGCGATCGGGTTCGTCTGGCTGTTCGTGATCGGCTACTCCCAATCCGCGATCGAGACGATGACCGCCCTTCTGCTCGCGTCGGGGGCCCTCGCGATCGTCTCGGCGGTGATCGCCCTCGCGTGGATCGAGGAGCCGGTCGCCCGGGTCGAGCGGAAGTCGGTCGCCGGCTTGCTCAACTTCAACCGCGGCGTGGGGGAGCGGATCCGGCACGTCCGCGCCCGGTTCTTGGGACTCGTGGACCTCACCCGCTCGAAGGCCGAGCGCCTGCCCGGCCGGGAGTATCTCTTCCTGGCCGCTCTCGGAGTGATGAGCGTCGGGTTCGACATCTTCTACGGGCCCTTCACGGTCTTCCTCTGGCAGAACGCCCGGTTCACCGACGCCGGCGTGTTCATCGTGTACCTCGGCTCGTCCGCAGCATCGACCGCGTTGTTCTTCCACTCAGGGAAGGCCGTCGAGACGAACTCGCCGAAGACCGTCTTCCTGGAGTCGCTCGGAGGCCGGGTGCTCCTCATGCTCCTCTTCCTCTGGGGTCCCCTCTACGTCCTCTTCGGCCTGGGATCACCCGCACTGCTCGCCTGGCTCACCCTGCTCAACGCGCTGATGGGCGTCACTTGGGCGTTCATCAGCACCGCGAGCACGCTGTTCCTGGTCCGACTCGTGGGCCGGTCGGCCCGGGGCCGCGCGCTCGGCCTCTACAATGCGATCGCCGGGGCCGGCAGCCTCGTCGGCACCCTTCTCGGGGGCTGGATGTATGCCTCCTTCGGTGTCCACTTCGCCTATTCGGTGGCCGCGGTGACCGTCGTGGTCGGCGGCGCGTTCCTGCTCCCGATACCGTACCACCTGTTCCAGATCTCGCACGCTCCGGCCCACCACCGCCGGTTCGCGCGAAGCGCCCGCGCCGTCTCAAGACCCGGCGTTCGCGCCAAGAGCCCCCGCCGCTGACGCCGCTATCCGAACATCTCCCAGGTCAGCGTCCGGATAACGTATCCCAGCGCCAGGTGCGCGAGGAAGACTTCGAGCGCGGGAGGGTACTGCTCGATGACGCAGGAACGGAAGCCGAGCTGTCCGACCCCTACCGGTTCGGCCCCCCGCAGCACGGCGAACCGCCCCGTCAGGCGCTCGTTGATGGTGTACTCTACACCGGCGTAGGTGATCGTCATCGGGCCGAACGCTGTTGATTTCGTCTTCCAGAGGTCCTCTCCAACCTGGATGCGAATCTCGTCGACCTTGGCCCGGTAGGAGACGAGCGAACGTCCGTCCGTCCCGGTGCGAGGGCGCTCGAGCGAGTACTCGGTAGAGAAGAGGGCGGCGATCTTCGGACCCAAGCCGGGACTATCGTACTCGATCGGGCGCCCGGTCCAGGTCTCTTTGCCGACCTCGAGCTCGATGACGTTCTTGAGCACGCGAGCGGTCGCCCGGATCATTGAGCGTTCGCAGGAGTAGCGGGCATCATGTATTAATGCCGTCACCGGTCGGCGCCCCGTGACGGATCCCGCGCCCCGGCCCCCGCCGAGGGACCGGGAGTTCGGACTCGAGTTCTATGCGAGCTCGACGCCCGGCGTCGTCGGGCGAACGAAGTCCTCCCCGGACGACTTTCGCGTCGCAGAGATCTCGAGCTACCCGCTGCCCGACCCGAACGGAAGCTTCTCGATCCTTCGAGTGGAGAGCCGCGACTGGGAGCAGCACGAACTGGGGCAAGCGATCGCGCGACGGCTCGGGATCCCCGGAGCGGCCGTCCAGTGGGCGGGTACGA
>DATJVA010000028.1:0-3853 GCA_035502015.1 Thermoplasmata archaeon
AGCGAATTCAATGGATTCTCCGAACCTTACGCCTTGTGGTACAAGCTGGACGTGGATCGATAGGACTCTGACGTTGGAGGAGCTACCGGATCGCTACGCACCGTCCAACGCTCAAACGATGGAGCCGAGGCTTCACCCGCCATTCCAGAATCCTGGACGATACGGTGAACTCCTCTTCGAATAAGGCCCAGGGCTGCGGTCCGACTCACGGAGAGGGTTGCCGCGACTGAGGCGAGCCCAAAGGATCGCGGCGAATCAAAGTAGCCGAGCCGAAAGGCGGTCGTGATCGCTCTTGATTGGGCATCGGTGATTCGAGATCGAGGCTTGAGACGCCCGATCCGGGTGACCGTGCCTATACCCTTCGAGGAGACCCGCTCGATCAACGGTTTCAGCCGGCAAAGATAGGACGTGGGCACCCTTAGCGTCCAGGGCACGGAACCATCCAGCCCATGTTCGGTCAAGAAGGGACACTCCCTGCAAGTCGCCCCGGATTCCGCTACCATTCTGCACATCTCCGTTACGGGTTCAGTACACACAACGACCCGAACGCCCGGACCCGTAGCCTTGGATGCGATGATTCGGCGCTGGCTGACTTTCTTCAGGGCATTCACAACACCTACGTCCTGCGAGGGATCGAACGCCATTTCGATGACTCTAACCAGATGACGGGGAGGGTCAATCGCCGGGCCACAATACACCATTCGCGCCGTTGCATGGAACTTCTCAAGCAATTCCGAGCTCCAGTCGTGGATTCCCCGGTGCTGGACCGTGACCTCGGAAACCGACTCGACTTTCACTGCTCCTCCGGGTCACCTAAGTCCGTCTTGCGCGCATGTCGGCGCGGTGAAGACGGGGTTCCCCGGTACCCGGTAACGGGGAGCCGCTCAGCGGGACTCTGGAGGGCCGACATCTGCGCACCTCTCATGGGAGGGTACGGCACTCGCCACCAAATACTTCTGTATGGTAGATTTCGTTCCAGAACTTGAGTTAAGGGACACCCTCTATCGGGACTGTGGGACATGTTTGTCGGGTGACCCCCGGGGTTAGCCTCGGCGGCGTGCCGTGCGGTCGCTGACCGGCGCACCCGGCTTCCGAACGATCACGTAGACCGCGCGTCCCAGGAACTGCTTGGGGCAGTCGACCTTCGCGCCCGTGCCAAATCGGGTGACCGTTTTCTCGAAGAACCCCTCGATTCCCTCGACCGTGACCTCGGTCCTCTCGGTCAGGGACACGGACTTTCGCGGCATACGACGAGGATATATCTTACAGATATATTGCTCTCTCCGTGCTTACCCGCGAGCGGGTCCAGCAACGGCTCGCGGATCTCGAGCACCTCGTCCAGGAAGAGTACAAGCCCCGGCATCCGCCGAAGAAGCGCGACGAGCGCACCTACGAGGAACAGTGGGCGCATCGAATCCGCTCGGTGATGCGGGACCTCGGACCCCTCGTCCACGAGGCGTGCTCCGTCGGGCGTCTCGAGGGCCCCGGCCCCAAGCCGATCCTCACCCTGGAGCAGAAGGAGACGCTCCTCCTGCTGAAGGTCCTCTACGAGCAGAGCAACCGACGGATGGCAGGGATGCTCGTGACGTTCTCCCTCCTCTCCGGACTCGATGTGAGCTACAAGACCGTCGAGCGGCTCTACTCCGATCCGGCCGTCGCGGTGGCGCTCGAGAACCTTCACACCCTGATGTTGCGCCGGCGGGGGATTGCGCAGGGTCGAAGCGACCGGCGATGGGACGGGGTTCGCGCGGAGCATCACGCAGCACTACGCCACGACGGCCACGAAGGAGGGGGATCGGGCGAAGGAGAATCCGCCGCCCTCAGCACCACGGGGTAGCTGGTCAGGTTTGGGCCGGGGCTGACGGAGCCCCGAACGCTGGGTAGCCCAATCCTGACAGTGTCTCGACGAGCACCTTCACGAACCCCGACCCACGCGTCCGACAGGTTCGATAGATTGACACCAGGCGTTCCAGCGCCCGCGCTCCCTCCCACGATCGCCGACCACCAGCGGTTCTTGGGGGTGGCGGCCAGGAAGATCCGTCGTAGTTCTTCCGGCGTCGGGGTCCGCTCGTCCGCGAGCGTGGGAGTCTCCTGGGCGTGTCGGACCTTGACGGGTCGGGTGACCCGAATGCCGTTGAACCCGAGCCACGACTTGACCTCCATGAGGTGGGTCGCGGTCGAGCTCCCGGCCTGTCCCCGCCTCTCCTCGGTGGTCACGAAGTCCAGGAGGAGGGCGTGGAGTCGCGGCTCCTTCTCGTGGAGGAGGGAGTCGGGAGTCGTCTTTGTCTGGTGGCAGAAGAGGCGGAGGGAGCGGGCGTAGACGTCCGAGGTGATTCGGGAACTTCGGCCGACGTTCTCCCATCAGCCCCGAATCTTGGGCGGGGTCAGGAAGTGCCGATATCGACGCCCATCCTCGGGGGCCGGCCCATGATCAGGGGAAGGCGATGACAGCATCAAACCGTTAGTGGGATGCTCCCGGCGGGATTTTCCCCCCCGAGCATCCCCCGGAAGTTTTGAACCCGCGTCAGAGGCTCGAGAGGCCTCTATCCTTGACCACTAGACTACGGGAGCACCCGCGGCCCGCTAAGGGGCCCCCACCTTGAACCTTTCGGACCCGACCGCTCGTCGTCGCCCGGCGGGCCACCGGACGGTCGTTGCGGGCCACCAAGGTCAAGTACCGCGCCCCCGTCCCGCCTCCGTGACCCCGCCGGTAAAGGCCCGCAGCGGGCACATCATCCTCGAAGCGCGCCGCCGCTACTCCGACCTCGTTCGGGTCTACCCCGAGATCCATCGGAAGGTGGTCGAGGCGAACCGTCCGTTCGCGAAGGAGACCGAGCCGATGGTGCCGGAGATCCTTCTCGACGAGAACCTGCGCGACCTCAAGGCGGACCGGAAACCGTGCGGCTACAATCGGCCCGATGCCTTTGGGATGCGGCTCATCTTCCCGATCTGCGACCCGAAGCACCCCGAGTTCTACTTCGCGAAACCGACCCGGGCCCAGGAGGTCGTCCAGATCACGGAGGAGGTCTCCCAGCTCCTGCGGCGCCGTTCGCTGAAGCACACGGTCGAGTACGACCGCCTGCCGCTCGGACCGCCCCGGGGGCTCCCGCCGATCCCTCCGGGGACGGCCGGGAGCGGGAGCCCGACCTACTGAGCCCCCGGCGGGGGCCGGCGGAACGGCCAGAACGACGTCGGGGGCTCCGCGGCCCTGAGGAGGCCCTCGAGGAGCTTCAAGGACGCATGCGCCTTCGCGATCGCGTCGGCGTAATCGGTCGACCGGCCCCGCAGGGACTCGCTCAGGAGGCGCTCGGCCTCCGAGGTGTCGAGGGCCTGGTCGGCCGCCCGGCCGAGGGCGGCGTCGATGAGATAGTGGAGGTTCATCAGCTCGCGGTGCTGCGACTTGCGCTGGGCGAGCTCCTCCTCGATCCCGATGAGCAGTCGGCCCGCCTCGGCGATCTCGTTCCGGTCGATGAGCTTCGGTACCTTCGCGAGTCGCTCCTCGAGGTTCCCGAGCGACACCCGAAGACCATCGCGGGCGAACCCGAGCTCGGTCGCGACCTCGCCGAGCCGGGAATCGATCCGCTCCCGCAAGAGGCGCGCCAGGGCCTCGTTTCCCTGCTCGATGTGGTGGGCCGCCTCGGGGAACTGGCCCTGGTCGAGGCCGAGCCGCGCCTCCCCGAACAGCTCCATCGCCGGGGTCGTGTCGAGGCCGAGCCGCTCCCCGACCCAGATCCGGTTCTTGAGCTCGGTGAGCCGAAGCTCGAGCTTCGAGTGCGCGGCCTCGCGCGCCTGCCGCTCGGCGTCCTCCAGGATGCTGAGCGCCCTCGAGTAGTCGTGCCGGCCCCGGGCCTCG
>DATJVA010000029.1:0-4706 GCA_035502015.1 Thermoplasmata archaeon
ATCTGCCCGGGGTCGTCCGTGCGAACCACGACCTCCTTCTTCTCAAGGAGGTACGGAAGCTCCCCGGGATGCGCCTGGAGCAGCGAGTCGTACGCTCGGACGGCACCCGTGACGTCCCCTGTCGCGGCCAGGGTGCGCGCCAGCTCGACCTGCGCCTCGAGGTCGGCAGGCTCCTCGCTGATCACCGCCTCCGCGAACTCCCGGACCGCCTCGGGATTCCGCTGCTCGCGGGCGAGCTCGAGCGCCTTCCTCAGCTCCGTGAGAGCGTGCGGATGGACCTTTAGGAGACGTCGGTATCCGTCCAGCGCCGCATCGGGGTGACCCCCGGCGAGCTCGAGCTCGGCGATCCCTCGGAGCGCCTCGAGGTTGTCCGCCTGGACCTCGAGGATCGCGCGACAGGCCGCGAGCGCGGAGTCGACCTTGTCGAGCCGGAGGGCGAGATCCCGAAGGTCGAGAAGGTTCTGTAGATTGCGCGGGTCGATCTGGACGATCCGCTCGCGCGCGACGAGCGCGAGGTCCGGAGATGTCGCTTCGGAGAGACGGGCCAGCTCGGTGAGCGCGTTCGCCTCGGGAGCGGTCGAGCCCTCCACGACCGCCTTCGCAATCGGGATCGCCTCCTCGGCTCGGCCTAGCTGGAAAAGGATGTGGGCCCGGAGCAGCGCGGTGCGAGGGTCGTCGGGCCGGGCGGCTCGGACCTTCTCGAGAGGGACGAGCGCCTCCGCGAGATTCCCGACGCCGACCAGCAATTCGGCCCGCGCGAACAGGAGCTCGAGGTCGTCGGGGTTCGCTTTCAAGAGCTCGTCGCACGCCGCGAGCGCCTGCAGCTCGCCGCCGAGGGCGCGCGCGAGCGAGAGCTTCTTGCGGAGCGCGGCCGCATTTGTCGGGGCCAGCTTGAGCGCCCGGTCGACGTACTGCGTCGACGAGGCATCGAGGTCCTGCGCCTTGAGGTACGAATCGACGGCCTCGTCGACCCGCTCGAGCAGTCGCAGCGCGTCGGCCCGCGTCGCCCACAGCCCCTTGTCGTGGGGATTCGCCTCGAGCGCACGCTCGACGAGCGTCAGCACCTGAGGGAGGTCCTCGTTCTGGGCGAGCAGGATCAGGGCCTTGTCGTGGAGGAGCGACGCGCTTCCCGGCGTGAGCTCGAGCCCGAGATCCGCCGCGCGACGCGCGAGGTCCGGTTGTGAGGTCCGGTAAAAGGCCATCGCCGCCTCGTGGAGCATCGGGGTGACCTCGGCCGCGTCGGCGCCCAGGCTGGCGCGGTTCTGCTCGACGGCCGCAAGGAACCCTTTGAGAGCGCTCGTGTACCGAGAGCGGTCCGTCCGCCCCTCGGCCTCTTGGGCGGCGCGAAAGCGCTGGCGGACCTCGTCGATCGGGGACGCCGCCTTGGCCTCACCGCCTCCATCGCCGTCCGGCATCTGTGTCGGCGGACGGCCGTGACGTCATAAATACGTTCGGCCTCAAGTCGAACCGGACGTGCGCGGACCACCGCCGGAACCTCCGGCGACGTGCCGCACGCGACGGGAGTCGATGAACGGACCGGTCCGGCGCAAGTCGATCTTCGACCCGGTGCACGGCACCATTCTTCTGGACGGTCCGGCCCTCGCTCTGATCGGCACCGGCGAGTTCCAGCGTCTCTGGGGGATACGACAGACCGGGTTTGCGCACCTCGTCTTCCCCGGCGCCAACCACACCCGTCTCGAGCACTCCCTCGGAACGTTCTGGGTCGCGGGACAGATGGCGGACCGGCTCGACCTGGCAAGCGAGGCCCGGGGAAGGGTGGTCGCGGCCGCGCTCCTTCACGACCTCGGGCACGGCCCGTTCTCCCACACCCTCGATGTGCCGATGGCCGAGGCGCTCGGGATGAGCCACGAAGGAGTCTCGCGTGCCCGGATCATGGGCACGGACCCGTACTGGCCCCCCGACCGCGCGGAGGTCCCCGCGATCCTCGAGCGGTTCGGGCTGTCCCCGGGCGCCGTCGCGAACCTCGTGGACCCGCTGCGCGGCCGGGCGCCCTCGGCGCTGGAACGGGCGATCCTTCACGGGGCGGTCGATGCGGACCGCATCGACTACCTTCAGCGGGACGCTCACTATACAGGGGTCGCACACGGTGCGGTGGACGCGGGCCGCCTGCTCGAGACGATCCGAGAAGACCGCGGCCACATGGTGTTCGCCGAGAAGGGGCGCAGCGCGGTCGAAGGGTTCCTCGTCGGTCGGGCGCTGATGTACTCGACCGTCTACTATCACAAGACGGTTCGCGCGGCTGAGATGATGGCCCAGGCCGCCGTCGAGAGGGAGCCCGGATTTCCCGATGCCGCCCGCGAACAGTTCCGGTGGACCGACGCCGACCTCCTGACGTTCCTGCGCGCTCTCAACGGGGTCAGCGGCGACCTCGCGGACGGGCTCCTCGCCCGCCGACTGTACAAACGAGCGTTCGGCTGGAGGGCCGTCGACGGCACGTCCCGGGCCGGCTGGATACGATTGCTGCATCGTCCCGACGAACGGCGCTCTCTCGAGGACGCGGTCGCGGAGCGAGTGCGGGGCCCGCCGGGCTCCGTGCTCATCGACCTCGCAGGCCTCGAACCCCGCCGCGGTGTCGGGGACAGCTGGGGGAACGTCCGAGTGTTCCAGGACGGCCGTACGACCCATCCGTTCCGTGTTCCCGGTCCGTGGCGGTCGCTGGCCGCCCGACCGCCTGCCGATTGGGCGGTCAGCGTCTACGTGATGCCTCGACTGCGCGCCGCCGCGGCGCGATGGCTCTCCCGGGACCGGTCCGTCCTTCCGTAGCGAGAGCAGCGGCGCGGGGACTCCCGTCAGCCGAGGACGATCCCCTGTGAGGTGATCACGAACGGTCGTCGCTCGGGGTCGTGAGCGCAGCCACGCATTCGGACGATCTTGATCTGGCGGACCGACCGGTCGCCCACCCACTTACGCGTCAAGAGGATCTCCCCGCGCGTCAGGACCTCCTCGGGGGTGAGGACACCGGGGTCGCTTGGGGTCGAGGTGATCAGCGTCGTCACTTCGGACTCCGACAGGAAACGCAGCAGCGACTGGATCTCGGTCCTCTCCGCCTGCGGGTCGATCGAGGACTTCACGGCGAACCGTCGGATCGAAGTGATCGAGTCGACGAGAACGCGCTTGAACGGCACCGTCGACATCTGCTGCCGCAGCTTGAGCTGGATCCCCTGGATCGCGATGTCCTCGGATTCGCTGCTGCGCTTCTGCTCCTGCGCGACGTCCCGCATCGACTTCAGGTCGTTCATCGCGCGAATCTCCTGGACGGCCATGTTGCGCTTGATGCCCCGGAGCCCGGGGTTCGCGTCGAGCGTCTTGACCGCGGAGAGGTCCCAACCGAGCGAGTGGACGTTCTCGACGATCTCGCTCGGGGGTTCATCGACCGCGACCAAGAGGACGTCCTCGCCTCGGCGAAGACCCTCGAGGAGGAACGTGAGGCCGAGGAGGGTCTTCCCGCTCCCCGTTCCGCCGGTCACGAGATACGGCCGGCCCGGCCGGAGCCCGCCCCCGAGCATCCGGTCGAGCCCGGGGATCCCGGTCGGTACGCGGGTGTCGGCGCTATCCTCGATCGTCATCGCCGGCTACTCCTCCGAGGTCGAAGGGGAGTCCTCCGAGCCGGGAGGCTTCGCGTCGTCCTCGGTCTTTCCAAAGACCCCGGGGGGTATCGGTTCCACCGCTACGGAAACGACCGGAGGTGCTTTCCTCTTCCGGGCTGGCCGTCGTCGAGGCTTCGGAGCCGGCGGAAGCTCGCCGGGGACCCCGGGCGACGCGGGCCGGGGAAGACGCGGGGCGCCAGGCTCCGCGGAAGATGTCGTCGAATCGGCGAGGTCGCCGGCGGCAGCTCGACCGTGACCCGGGGCCTTCTTGGTCGTCGGCGTAGCCGTCGCCTTTCTCCGCTTCTTCGCACGGGGTGGTGCGGGCCGGGCCGGAGGTGCCGGAGGCACGTGGGCTCCGGTCATCGAGACGCCCGGGGCCGACACTGCGGAAACCGCCGACCAGCTGGGAACCTTCGTCGTGGGTAGCGGCGGCGGCTCCTTCGGGGAAGTGCCTTCCCGCGGCAGCGGAGCGGTGGCGGAACGTTTGGGGTACTCGACCAGGATTGGAACGCGAGGTTTCGGTGGCGGAGGCAATCCACGCCCCGGTCGCGCCCGACGCGGAGGCTCGGGTTCCGGCTCTGGAGCGGGCGGGACGACGACTTCGGGAATGGGTGGAGAGGGTCCACGTGGCAACGCGGGTGCGGTGGGTTCGCTCGGAGCGGAAACGGTGGCCCTGACCGTTTCGATAGGGGCGGGCTCGACCGCCTCCTGTGCCGTTGCTTCTGTATCGACCGGAGCGGCGGCCGGGGTTTCCGGCGCGGATACTTCCGGAACGGGGGACGGGGACGATCCGACCAACGCCGGCTCGGCGGGAGTCATCGGTACCGGCTCGGGCACGGACTCGGGCACCGGCACGGGCGCGGGCTCGGGCAGAGGCACAGGCTCGGGCACCGCCTCGGACGCGGCGGCGGGGGCAGCGGGGGGCGGGGTGACCTCGGAAGCCGGAGACGGGGTCGGGAGAGGCAGCAGCGAGAGAAGTGCCCCGAGCTGAACCTGGAGAACGGTCGGGGCGGGCAGGCTCGTCGGCGGTACTCCCGTACGAATGGACTCCCCTCGGGCCAGGACCCGCTGCAGAGCTGCGACGGCGGTAGGGTCTCC
>DATJVA010000030.1:0-8793 GCA_035502015.1 Thermoplasmata archaeon
GTCGACGGACTGCCCCTGGCCGGTCCGTTGCGCGTGAATGTACCCCATCAGGCCGGCGGTGGCGGCCCCAAGCCCGGTCACGGTATCGTTGAGTGCCGTGCCGGAGCGCATCGGTGGCGCGGGGTCCGGGTCTCCCTGCAACGAGAGGTAGCCGCTGTAGGCCTGGGCGGTCAGGTCGTACGACGGAGCGGGGAGCCGCTCCGGGTCGCCGGTCCGGCCGTAACCGGAAACGTGGACGATCGTTAGCTTGGGGTTCGCCTTCCAAAGATCCTCATCGGGCAGCGCGAGCTTGTCGTACGTGCCGGGCCGGGACGACTCGATCCAGATGTCCGACTGTTCGGCCAACCGAAGAAACAGGGCCCGGCCCTCGGGTCGCCGGACATCGAGACCGACCGAGAGCTTGTTGCGGGAGTACTGGACCCAGGACTCCGAAACGGCCTCACCCGGCGAACCGCCTTCGAGCACCGGTCGCAAGGTCCGCGTAGGGTCCGCGTAGGGGGGCGCGAACGGAGGGCCCTCCACATGGATCACGCGAGCTCCGAACTCGCCGAGGTACGTCGCGGCCCACGGGCCCGCGACGAATCGCGCCGATTCGAGGACACGCACTCCCTCGAGCGGGCCGAACGGTGGAACGAGCGGCGCGCGGCCCGGTGGCGAAGACACGTCCCCCGAGCGGTCCAACGCTCGATAACTCGGGAGGTTCAGCACGAAACCTCGGCGACCAAATAGGGCCACCCGCTCGGCGCGACGATGCCCGAGCCCCCCTGGACCCGCCTCGAGGGAGCCAAGTTCCGTGACGAGCTGACGAAGTTCAAGATGGCGAACCACCCGTTCAAGACCCACCCGTTCTTCGGACGGGTCGAGCGAGGTGAGGCACCTCGGCCGCTCGTTCACGCGTGGGTGAAGCAGTTCTACCCGTGGCTCGCTTCGGTGCCGATTGCGATGGCGGAGAGGTTCGCCAACTGCAGTTGGGACTCGGCGAACGACCCGTACCGCCGGATGATCCTCGACCAGCTGGTCGAGGAGGCCGGGGACCCGAAGGGCAAGGCTCCCGGACATCCGGAGCTGTGGCTCCGCTTCTGCGAGGGGCTCGGAGTTCCCCGGAAAGAGGTTCTCGGCGCGCCACTCCTTCCCAGTACGATGGTGGCCATCGACGACTTCCTCTACACGAACCGCGTTAACACCTTCTATGTCTCGGCGGCCGGGTCGTCCGAGCCCCCCAATGTGGAGCTGTGCGCCCGGCTGCTGCCGGCGTTCCGGAAACACTACGGGGTCGACGAATCCCACCTCGAGTACTACTCGCTCCACGTGACCGCCGACGTCGAGCACAGCGAGTGGGTGGGCCAGATCGTCGCCGCGTTCGCCTCGACCCCCGAGGTCCGTAAGCAGATGTGGGACCAGATGCTCCGCGGGTTCTCGATCCACGCTCTCCTGGTCGACGGCGTCCTCGCCGCGGCGAACGACGGTTCGCCTCCGACGAAGGCTAAATAGGACCGCGCGGGTGAGGCTCGCCGATGGCCGCGACGTTCCTCCACGCCCGCGATGGGCGAGCGACGGGGCGCGCTGCCGCGACTTGGCTCTGGTGATGGGAAGGCGCCGGGAGGGCGCCGTCCCGACGTGCCCGTCACGTCCTCGGACCGCGTTTTCTCGAGCCTCGCTCGAACGAAAGGAAACCAAAGGAAGGACCCATGGAAGGGAAAACGATCCGGCTGCGAAGACTGTTCCCGAACTCCGAGCGTAAGCTCTTCTCGGTGCCGCTCGACCACCCGGTGTCGATGGGCCCGATCGACGGGCTCGAGGAGCTCACGCCGCTCGCCGAGGAGCTCCAAGGCGCCGGTGCGGACCTCCTCATCGTCACCAAAGGAGCGGTACGGCAGCTCGCCCCGATCCTTGCCCCGACCACCCAGCTCGGAATCCACGTGTCGGCGTCGACGAGCCTAGGGACCACCTCCAACCAAAAGGTCCTTGTCGGCAGCGCGGAAGAGGCGGTCGGCCTCGGGGCGGACCTCCTCAGCGTTCAGGTCAATTTCGGTGTCCCGGAGGAACCGGACATGCTTCGGGACCTCGGCGTCGCGGTCGACCAGTGCCGGAAGCTCGGACTTCCGCTCCTCTGCATGGCCTACGTGAAGAAGACGTCCGGGGGCTCGCCCGATGAACTTCGACACGCGGCCCGCGCGGCGGCCGACACCGGGGCCGACATCGTGAAGACCAGCTACCCGGGGTCTGCCGTCGAGTTCGCGAAGCTGTGCCGGACCACGCCCGTCCCGGTGCTGATCGGGGGGGGAGTGCGGCTCGACGACCCCGAGCAGTTCTTGGGAATCGTCCAGGAGAGCCTGCGCGCGGGAGGGGCGGGGATCTGCATCGGTCGCAACCTGTTCCAGCGTCAGCCCATCGGCCCGTTCGCCCGCCGCATCTCCTCCATCCTCCACGGAACGGAGTAGGACGGACGCCGTGTCCCGCGAGCGCGTGGCGATCGCACCCGATGCGCCCACCCCGGAGGAGCTCGGCGAGATCCTCGAACGAGCGCGTCACAGGGGATTCACCCGCTTCGTGGTGTCCGAGAACACTCCGATCGAGGTCGGGCCAGAGGAGGAGCTGCTCTTGAGGAACGAAGACCACCTCGCCCGACCGGGTCCCACCCCGGCCCGAATCCCGCTCGTGGTGGTCGGAACACCCGAGTCGCTCGACGACGCGGTACGCCGGGCGCCGGACGGTGGGATCCTCGCCGTCGAGTGGACGGGCGACCGGGTGATCCCTCTCGAGAACGCCATCGCGCGCGTCGGGGACCGCTACGAGCTCTGGGTGTTCGCGAAGGGACCCCGCGAGGTCCCCGGCGCGCTGGGCGCGCTGGAGCACGGGGCCCATCGCGTGATCGTCACCGTACGCTCCCCCGACGAGGTCGATGTCCTCGAGTCGCTGCTCGAGGGACCGCTCCCGTCCGGACTGGATTGGGCGCTCGTGCCGGTGGTCTCGTCCCGCGCGGCCGGACTCGGCGACCGAGTGATCGTGGACACCACTTCGATCCTCGACCCCGAAGAGGGCCTGCTGGTCGGGAGCGCCGCCGGCTTCCTGTTCCACGTCGCGAGCGAGGCGGTCGGGTCGAAGTTCAGCCGACCGCGGGCGTTCCGGGTGAACGCCGGCGCCGCCCACTCCTACGTGCTGATGGCCGACGGGACCACCCGATACCTCTCCGAACTCGAGCCAGGGGATGCCGTTCTCGCCACTCGGCCGCGAGGCACCACCCGTCTCGTTCGCGTCGGACGGGTCAAGATCGAGCGACGACCGATGGTCGTGGTGACCGCTGAGGACGGAGAGTTCCGCCGGACCGTGTTCCTCCAGGAGGCGGAAACGGTCCGGCTGTCGGCCGAGGACGCGCGCGTTCCTACCACTGAGCTTGCTGCAGGGGTCCGGGTACACGGCGTACGGATGCCGCCGGCGCGCCACCTCGGTCGCGAAGTTGCGGAGACGATCGTCGAGCGATGACCCAAGTCATCCCGTCCGTGATCGTCACCCTCCCCGCGCGAACGGCGGCCGAGGCTCGTCATCAGATTCGAGAGGCGCAGGCCTTTGGCGCCGACCTCGCCGAGGTCCGGATCGACCGGTTCTCGGAGACCGAAAGGAACCGGCTCGGCACGCTGTTCCCGTGCTCATTGCCCCTCGTCGCCACCGTTCGTTCCCGCGCGGAGGGAGGCGAGGGGCCGGACGATGCCGCTTCGCGAGCGAAGCTGTTCTCCGAGATCGCGAGACACCCCTTCCGCTGGATCGATGTGGAGGCATCGCGCGACCTCACGGCGGCCGAGGGCCTCGCACCGTCCGGCGGACGCGACCTGATCGTCTCGACGCACCTGCGGGACGGTGCGCCACCGGAGGAATGGTCTCGAGAGTTCCGCCGACTCGTTCCCCCGGGCTCGGTCCGAAAGGTCGTCGGTCGGTCCACGGTCGGAGCGCTACTTGCCAGCGTTCTCCCGGGCCTTCCTCCCGCCGGGGAGAACCTGCTCGTCGCCCACACCACGGGGCCGTCGGGACCCCTGCTGCGGGCGTGGTCGAAGCGGTTGGGGCTCCCGTTCGTCTATGCGGCCCTGCCGGAAGGCGCGAAGAGCTCGACGGTGGCTGCGGTCGAACCGAGCCAGATCCCCGTGGACCGGCTCAAGCGGTTCCTGGCGGCAGAGGGAACCCCACCCCTGTACGCGGTCGTCGGTCGACCGGTCGCGCATTCGAGGAGCCCCGCGATCCACGCTCGATGGATGCAGGAGGACCATCGGCCCGGTCTCTACGTGGCCCTCGAGTTCGATGGCGAAACGGAGTTCGCCGACGCTCTCTCAGCTCTCGTGGAAGGGGGATTTCGCGGATTCAACGTCACCCATCCGCTCAAGGCGGCGGCGTTCGAGCTCGCCGATACGACCGGCCCCGGGGCGGAGGCATGCGGCGTCGCGAACACGCTATCCGTCCGGCCCGACGGGGTCGAGGCCGAGAACACCGACCTTTCGGCGATCCTTCAACGCCTCGGGGAGCTCCGGACCGAGGGCCGGTGGGATGGCTCTGCCGCCGGGGTCATCGGAGCGGGTGGAGCCGCACGCGCGACCCTAGCCGCACTTCGTTCGCTTGGGGTGGAGACGTTCCTTTGGGCCCGACGCGAAGAGGCGCGGGAAGCCCTCGCTCGGGAGTTCGGGGCCCGTGCGGTGGGAGCCTGCCACGGCTCGGGACCACCCCTGGTCGTCCATGCGACGCCGTTCGGGAGAACGGAGAGCGCGACCTCTCCACCCCCGGACCTGGGATGGCTCCGACCCGGGGCCCACCTGCTGGATTGGGTGTACCTGCCGGACGACCCGGTCGTCCGGACGAGAGCGGAGCAGGCCGGCGCGACGTACGAGGACGGTTCCCGCCTCCTGGTCTACCAAGCCGCGGCGAGCTACGGTATCTGGTGGGGGAGCGAACCGTCCGCCGAGCAGATCGCCACGGCCGTCGAGGGTCTGCGATGAAGGGGACCGCCCGGACCTTCGGGGCCATCACGGTCACGAACGCCCTGTCGACCGGAATCGGCTGCGCTGCCGGGATCGCGCTCAGCGTGTACGCCGAAGTGACGCTCTCGTCGACGGGATCGCCCGAACCACCCACGTTCGAGATCCCTCCCGACTGTCGGAGCGCGATCGTAGAGGAGTCATTGCGCGCGGGCCTCGCCCGCTTCTTTCCGGAGCCCGGCACCCGAGTTCGGCTCGCGCTCAGCTCGGAGATCCCGGTAGCGCGGGGCCTCAAGAGCTCAAGCGCCGTCAGCACGGCGGCCGTCCTGGCCCTGGCGCGGGCGGCCGACCGGGAACCGTCCGCCTTGGAGGTCGGCCGAGTGAGTGCCGAGGTGGGGCGTCGGGTCGGCGTCAGTGCCACCGGTGCCCTCGATGATGCCCTCGCCGGGCTCGAGTCCGGGTTCGTGGTCACCGACAATCTCCGGAACGAACTCCTACGGCGGACCGACGTGGACCCGAGCTGGGGGGTGGTCCTCTACGTGCCGTTCCGGACCCACCCGCCGGCTCCCAAGCTCGTTCCGATGTTCACAAGGGAGCGAAAGTCCGGCGAGCGGTCGGCCCGCGCGGCGATGGATGGGGACTGGGCCCGGGCGATGGAGATCAACACGGCGCTCGTGGAACGCGCGATGGGTTACTCCTACCAGGCCCTCCGCGATCGTCTCCAGGGCCTCGGGGCGATCGCGAGCGGAGTCTGCGGCCTCGGCCCCGCGCTCGCCGCCATCGCTCCTACCGAGAGGTTGCCCGCGCTGCTGGACGCCCTTCCCGCGGATGGGTCGCAGAGGCTGCTCACCCGTTTTGCCCGGCCGGACTCACCGGGAGGTCGTGCCTCGTGACCGTGGCCCGGATACGCCCCGGTCCGGCGTACGGAAACGTGCGCGCACCCCCTTCGAAGAGCTACACTCACCGGGCCCTCGCCATGGCGCACCTCTCGCGAAAGCGCTTCCGTGTGTTGCGACCGCTGGATTCGGACGACACTCGCGCCACGGCGACCTCGATCGCGCGCTTGGGCACACCGGTGGTCCGTCGCCCCGGAGCCTGGACCGTGAGTCCTTCGAACCGCCCGAGGCCGCCCCGACCGGTCCTTCTACCGTGTCGCGAGTCGGGCACCACGCTGAGATTCATCGCCGCCCTGGCGGCGGTGTCCGACCGAGCGGCGATCCTTTCGGGCACGGGCCGACTGGCCGAGCGCCCGATCGATGCACTGCTCGAGGCGCTCGGTCAGCTCGGAGCTCGCTGCCGTCACCTCCGCCGTCACGGACTCCCCGTCGAGGTGCGGGGCCCGATCCGCGGCGGGAAGGTCGTTCTCGATGCCTCCCAGAGCTCCCAGTTCGCCTCCGCGCTCCTGTTGGTGCTGCCTACTCTCGAGGACGGCTCGACCATTCGACTCGCCGGTAACGTGGTCTCCGAGCCGTACATCGAGGCGACCCTGGCGGTCCTGGCATCGCTCGGGTTCCGTATCGTACGCACTCAGGGGGGATTCAAGATCCCCGGAGGTCAACGTACGCGCGCGTCGGAGTTCTCGGTCCCCGGTGATGCCTCGTCGGCCTCCTACCTCTGGGCCGCGGCCGCCGTCAGCGGAGGCGAGGTGCGCGTACGGGGCCTCTCGCTTCGATGGCCCCAGGCGGACCTGGCCTCCCTTGACCTGTTGGAGGTGAACGGTGCGACCGTGGCCCGACGGTCGGACGGTGCGGTGGTCCGAGCGGGTCGCCGTCGGCCGTTCCGGGTGGACCTCACCGACGCGCCCGACCTCTACCCGCTCGCTGGAGTGCTCGCTGCCACGACTCCCGGCACGAGCCGGATCGTCGGCGCCGAGCACGTCGCGCTCAAGGAATCCGACCGGAAGACGGAGACCGCCCGTCTCGTGCAAGGGCTCGGAGCAAAGGTCACCATTTCGAGAGAGGGGCTGGTCATCGAGGGGACCGGACGTCCCCGCGCTCTCCGTCGGGTCGACCTCCACGACCATCGCCTGGTCATGAGCGCAGCCGTCGGCGCGCTCGCCGCGGACGGCGTCTCCGAGATCGGCGAAGCGACGGCGGTGCGGAAATCCTACCCGGGCTTTTGGGAAGCGTACGGGGAGCTCACCGGGGGAGAGCGCCCGTGATGGAGTTCGGGAGCCGCTTCCGTGTGACGGTGTTCGGTTCCAGCCACGGGCCGGAGGTCGGCGTCTCGGTCGCAGGGATCCCTCTCGGGACAGCGCTCGACTCCTCCTCGATCCAGGAGGACCTCGACCGCCGGAGACCGGTGGGGCGACGGCTCGCCACCCGAAGGAAAGAGGAGGACCGTCTCGTGATCGACTCGGGGGTGGTCGAGGGGAGGTCCGACGGCCAACTGTTCCGGGCTCATGTCGCGAACGAGGACGTTCGCCGCGGGCCGTACGACCGGATGAAGGAGACCCCGCGCCCCGGCCACGCCGACTACCCCGCGAGGGTTCGCTACGGCGAGAATGCCGACCTCTCGGGAGGCGGGATCTTCTCCGGGCGCATGACGGTGGGCCTCGTCATCGCCGGGGCAGCGGCGAAGTCCCTGCTCTCCGCGCATAGGATTCGCGTGGTCGCGTTCACGCGCGCGATCGGCGGGGTCGATGCGGTGGTTGGCGACGACATGCCGGTCGAGACGATCGCCGGGAACGCGCGGACCAACGAGGTCGGCTGCCCCGACGTCGATGCCGCGCAGCGTATGGAGAGTATCATCGCCGACGCACGACGGGAGGGCGACAGCGTAGGCGGGCTCATCGAGGTACGCGTGACGGGGCTGCCCGTTGGACTCGGCGAACCGTTCTTCGATTCGATCGAGAGCAGCGTGGCCCATCTCGCGTTCTCCGTCCCGGCGGTCAAGGCGATCGAGTTCGGCGCCGGTTTCCGGGCCGCCCGGATGAAAGGCAGCGAGCACAACGACCCGTTCGTCTGGGTCGGTGACGAAGTTCGAACGGAGACGAACCACTCCGGTGGAATCCTCGGGGGCCTCTCAACCGGCATGCCGCTCGTGTTCCGAGTGGCGGTCAAGCCGACCTCGTCGATCCCTCGGCCGCAACGTACGGTGAACCTCGTCCATCACACGCCGGCCACCCTCGGTGTCACGGGCCGACACGACCCCTGCATCGTCCCGAGGGCCGTGGTGGTCCTCGAGGCCGTCGCGGCGATCGCCCTCGCGGACCTGGGCCTCCGAGGAGGCTTCCTACCGTGAGCGACCAACGGATCCCTTGCGCGATCCTTGGGGCGAGCGGCTACATCGGTCAGCACTTCGCCCGGCTCCTTTCGGACCACCCGTCGTTCGCGCTCCCCATGTTGGTGGCGACCGAGCGCACCGAGGGCAAGGTGCTCTCGGACGTCTGGCAGCTCGCGGAAGGGCCCCCCCCGGAACTCTCCGACACCCGCCTCGTCGCCCGTGCGCCCCGTGAGCTGGCCCGCGAAGGGGTGCGCGTCGCGTTCTCCGCGCTTCCGTCCGGGACCGCGGGGGAGATCGAATCGGAGCTGGTGCGCCAGGGGGTCTCCGTCTTCTCGAACGCCGCCGACCATCGGATGGACCCGCGCGTTCCCCTGCTCGTTCCCGAGGTGAACTCGGACCATCTCGGACTGCTGGCCTCCCGGAGCCGGAGGAGCGCCGTGCTCGTCACGAATCCGAACTGCTCGACGACCGGGTTGGTGCTCGCGCTCGCTCCGGTCCGGGACCTTCTCGCTCCGCGAGTGGTCCACGTGGCGACCTACCAGTCCCTCTCTGGGGCGGGCTACCCCGGGGTCCCGTCGCTGTCGATCGCCGACAACGTCGTCCCGTTCAT
>DATJVA010000031.1:0-4925 GCA_035502015.1 Thermoplasmata archaeon
GGACGCTCGGGAGGCGATGTTGGGCCACTCCTTGGGCGTCAGCGGGCGGTACAACCTCTCGAAGCGGTTGCCGCCGAAGCTGATCGAGATGTTGCGCGACGAGTACGAGCGGGCCTTGGACGAACTGCTCATCGAGCGTCACCCTCAGCGGTCGGATGTGGAACGGCTCGAGATGGGCCTCTGGTCGACGGTTCTGGAGTCCCTCGGCTTCACGCCCGCTGAGGCTGCGGAGGTCGCTGGTGAGGGGGAACTGAAGGTCAAGGAGGCGATCCGTCAACGCATGGGAACCCGCGGCAGACCTGCGGACCCTGTGGGTACTCAATCCAGCCCCTTGGTTGAGTCCGAGACAATCGCCCCTAACAGCAGTAGACCCCGCGAGCATGACGTCGCACTTGCTGAACTCGACGATTGGCTCGATCGAGGGGCCGAGTTCCTCGGAAACGCCGGACCCGACCGGGTCGTCGTCAGGCTGCGCTAGCCCCATCTCCCCTAGAGTGCTCGGGTCCGAGCCACGTTCTCGAGCCGAATACGCCGACGTTCGAAAGCCCTCTTTCGATGACCGGTAAACGTAATGCGTATTACATTCACCTACCGCTGCGGTTCTGCCTGATTACCTCGGGGCTGTGCCCGGCCTCGCAGCACCGCGCCACTTGCCGGGAGACGACTCTTGGGACAACAAATCGGGGAAGATCGAGCGTGCCAGCTTCCTTCAGCCCTACTGCCACACTCTCAGGGCCGTGAGTGATCCCGAACCGCTCCGGTTTGAGCCGAACATCTCGGCCGGAGCGAACGATCATCACCAGCTCGCAGTAGGATGCCGGGAACTCTAGCTCAGCCGAGATTGCGGGTCGGGCCATCTCCTGCTTGGCACCCTAGGGCGACGGGGCCCTTCCATCGTGGACCAGAACCCCGGTCGCCGGGGTCGAGCGGGGGGGCTCGTTTCAACCCTGGCTCAACTATCGAGGCGGATACTTCGACACGCCGACCTTCAAACCGCCAGGTTCGACGACCCACGCGAGCGTGTCGCCATCTCCGACGCCGAGGATCGCCGCAACAGCCTCAGGGATCGTCGTCCTGAGGGATTCGGACCGGGCTTTCGTGCGGCCCACCTTAGACTTGAACACCCGTGCCATGCAGCCGAAGGGCTTCAATCGCCTTCTTGAACCGCTCCAAAGAGGGCGTTTAAACAGCCGCTATTTATCCTGTTTCAGAAGGCGACACGGTTATGGCTCGGCCGTGGGTCTCCGGCTCTGATGTCCGCGGCGCCCTCGTCCGCCCCAGCCGTCCGTGGTGATGGACGAAGTCGGTCGTGGACGCGTGCGGCCATCGTCGCGGCCGTGGCGGCGGCGATGCTCGCGGGGTTCGTGGCGGGAGTCTGGTTCGAAGAGTTTCGCCTGTCCAACAATCCCGTGACGATCCAGCCCCAGCTCTCCGGTCCGACCGCGATGTCGTTCCGCATCACGAACAGTTGCGGCACCCAGCAACTCGGAGGAGAGTACGGATGGGTCGACTGCGACGTCACACTCGAGAACGTCGCGGTCGCTGCACACACGATTACGAACGCGACCGTGTCGGACCCCGATGCGATCGACTCTAGACTTGAAGGCGACCTCTCCCTGCCGACGGTGGTCGCGTCCGGGGCGTCTGTCACGCTCGGGTTTGTGATATGGATCGTGGGTCCGAACACTGGAGGGACGTCGGCGTTTCTGATCATCACGTGTGGCTAGCGGCTACCTGCTGTCCCCCTTCTGAGACGAGGCGCCGTTTCGACTGAAGCTCGAGAACGCCCGTCGTGGATAGCCCTCTTCGCTCCGACTGTGGGAATCGACTGGGCCGGGCCGCGGAGTACTGACTTCGTCAACCCGAAGGGCTAATCTCCGAGAAGAGGCCCCTGCTCCCGCACGAGAGTCGTGCCGCCACCCTCAGGGCTCGCTGGCCCCCTCCCGGAGAACACCTCGCATGAGGAACGTCCCTCCCATTTCTCCGCAGTCGGACGTTCCCCTCGATCGTTCCTTGGCCATACGGGGTCGGTAAGCCCACGAAGCCGAACGAAAGCTCGATGGAGAGAGGCGCCCTACAGCACCCGAGCGCGAGCCTCCCATTCCGTTGGTCGCGCTGCTTGAGATTCCCGTTCCATCGCCACTTGGACGCATACATCGCGTCGCCCTCTTCGCCTTGAAGGGGGTGGTGCGGAGGGGCCGCCGCCCTGCGATCAGTGCCGACGCCAGGCGTAGATTGATGCTGAGCTGGCTGGTTCGGGAATGGGCTGATGATGGGAGGGAGGAGGGGGTGGGAGCGTGCGGTTGGGGCGTCTCCCTTGGGCCAACCCCCAGGGGGGAAGGGGGGCGCGCGCGCCCACGCATGCGGGCCCGTGCCCGGGCACGTCCGCCCGCGCCCGTCCGCGGGCCCGTGCGGACGTCCGCGCGCGCGCGTATAGGGGCGGGTCTTCTCCGCATCGGCCATGTAACTGACCCGACGGATGGAGCCAGCCATGCGTCCGGTTACATTTACCAGTCGCGATTTGCCCCCGGACTCTGAATCTCCGTTGGCGCCGCTCCGATGTCGTACTCCTTCCCCTTCAGGGGACCCTACTGAGGAGATCGAATCCGATTCAACCCACCCGATTGGTCTCGCCGTACGATCGTGCTCGGCGTGCGATGCTTCCCGCGGACGTTCAGAACTCTGATGCAGGACTGTCCGGCCCTTGACATCCCGGCCATATCTGGGCTGGTCACCCGCGGATGCCCCGGAAATCCGAGTCGATAGCGCGGACCATCTCAATCTCCTTCTTGACTGGCTGCCCCGACATTTTCGGGAAAAGCGCGAAGCCGAGCCGAGAGACGAGAGAGACCGGTTTCCGACTCACGGTCAACTCCAGGATGGAACCGTTCGCGTTGCCCATGAAACGATACTCCTCCCGACCGAGAATCTCGAGCCGATCGCCCTTCCAGACCGAATCCGTGGTGATCACTGTATCGGCCACCGAAAGGTCCCACTCCGTGTAGCGGTCGAGCCCCGTTCGAGAATAACTCACACGGACCGACGGCCCGGGTCCTCGGGATAGGACCAGAGTCGTCCGGATACCGTCCTCGGATCGGTCGGCGAGCTGGAACGGGAGATGCCGAATTAGCCAGTCGTGCGCGAATACGGGGGGTGCATCGAGCGAGTATCCACGACGATAGAGGAATCGCCAGCCCCTCTCATCTGCCGCGACGCGTCGAGCTTCGCTCAGGAAGGCTTCTGGAGGCCTGCCCGGGCGTGTCATCGAGGTGTCCTCTGGACGCTGCAGCTCGCGAGCTGATGGCGGTGCCACCGAACGAGGGGAGCAACGTAGCTGAGAGACGCAGGATCACATCCGCCGGCAAGTCTCAGGGGCGGCATGTAAACTTCGGAAGTGGGGCGGACCCCTGACGGCCGAACGACGAGAAGCTTATCACGCCGAAGGCGATGGCGGAGCGGTCTTGCGATGCGCGACGCACGAACCAGGGTGGTAGCCCCGTGTCGGTTCTTCCTGGCTACCACCGGCCCCCTTCCTCCGGGTTGGACGGGGATGGCCGCCGAGCTCCGGCGGCCGAGGGAATCGCGCGCCCACCCACCACCGAGAGGAAGCAATGGGAGGTCTTCCCGCCGTCCATAACGCCGAGCACCCGACTCGCCCGAACGAGGGCGACGCCGCGGGGGGAGGGCCGGATAACGGTCGTCTCCGACGATGGCGGCTGCCTTCCCGACTCGGGTGGTTCGACCGCCCCCCGATCAAGGTCGCGCTCTCGGTCGTCTCCATCCTGATCCTCCTGCTCTCGTCCTCAGACCTCGCCTCGCTCCACGCCCCCCAGAACCACACGATCACCGATCTGGGCGGTCTTACTCCCCCCACTCCACCGTACGAGCCATACATCGCGGATCCGTCCAGCTACCCGCTGCCCGACATCCTCCCGAATGAGACCGGGTCCGTCTACCTACCCCAGCTGTCCACCGAGGTCGTCGCCTCCATCCCGCTCTACCAGCTCGCCTTCGCCGAGTCGATTCCCGGCGTGGGAAACACTCTCGAGCTCCGGACGGGGGAGTACAACGCCTCCCTCGCCCAGAACATCTTCCTTTCGGGGTTCTGCCACACGACTTGTAGTCGTCATCTGCCCATCGCCTGGAACGCCCCGGTGCCGATAGCGGCCTACGGTGCCGCGACTATTCAGGGAGATGCCATCGCGACCGAGGGGGCGTGGACGTTCGTCGCCGCCTCGGCGAGCAACCAGACGGCGGTCTACTTCTCGGGTAACTATGGGACGAACGGAAGCTGGTACGTCCTGACCGGGACCCATCCGGTCTCGGGCACCTTCCCCAAGCTCGTTGCGAAGGCATGCACCGCCCTCCTCACCACCCTCACTCCCACCAACCTCATCGCGACGACCTTCTCGTTGCCATGCGGCCAACCGTACTCACCGCCCCCTCCGCCGCCGGTTCCCAACCCGCCCAACGGAGGCGGCCGTCCGCCCGGTCCGTCGCCGCCGACGGTATCGATTGTCATCCCCTCTCAATCGCCGACGGGCAGCACGGTGCTCGTCAACGGCACGGGATTCTCGAGCGTTACCGCGGTGAAATTCGGCGGAGCTCCATCCACTTCGTACAGCGTGCTGAGCACGACCTCGATCTCGGCCGTTGTGCCGGGAGGGGGTGGAGTCGTCCCCGTCCAGGTGACCGCGAGCGGGCAGACGAGCGCCGTCACCTGCGCGAGCTTCCTCACCTACGGGACCGCCCTCGCCGCCCACACTCCCGAGGTCTCATCGGTGGTCCCCTCGGCCGCCCCAGCGGGGTCAACGGTGACGATCTACGGGGCGTACCTCCAGAACTCGTCGGCGGTATGGTTCGGTGGATGGGCGGCGACCAGCGTCACGCTGGTCTCCGCGGGGGTCCTGTCGGCCACCGTCCCG
>DATJVA010000032.1:0-34180 GCA_035502015.1 Thermoplasmata archaeon
CCCGATCTGGCGGATCAGCGCCCGCTCGTTCTTCCGTAGCGCCGGCACGAGGAACGCTCCCACCTCGTGCACCACCCACGGCATCCCCAGGATGATCGTCAGCAGGATCCCGATCTCCATCTGCACCAGGATCGAGTCCCCGACCCCGATGTTCAGCAGCTGCACCCCGGGCGGCAGCATCCACGCCACCATCGCCAGGAACACCTGCGCCGTGATGTTGTAGAACGGGTTCGGCCACGGATACGCGAACGGAACGCTCACTCCCGTGAACGGGACCGGCACCACGACCGGCTTCAGCTCGAAGAACAGAAGGAACCCGAACAGAGGTCCCAGCACGTACGCGATGCGGACGAGGCGGTGGCGGGCCTCCGCTAGGACCCCCAGGAGTCGGTCGAGGTCGCCCATCAGTCAAGAGTCCGTTGCCCCGGCCCTCTCACACCACGGCCCCGCCGGAGCGCGGCATCCCCTGGCCGGACCCTCGCGACGACCGAAGGGGATCGGCGACCTACTGTGTCGGGCCCGACACGGTCGGCGGGCTCGACGCTTTTGCTTGCTCCGCTTTCAGCTCGCGCTCGACCTCGAGCCGTCCCTTCTTGAATTCGCCTACCGATCGGCCAAGGCTGTGGGCGAGCTGAGGAAGTTTCGAGGACCCGTAGAACAGGACCCCGGCCACCACGGCGATGATCAACCAGTCGTCGATCGAGTCGAACATGCGCCCCTCACGTCAGCGCGATATCACCCGGCACCCCCTATTTAATGCAGAACGCCGACTGGAATCGAAGCTACGACATTGTGTAATAGCTTGGAGCTGAAAAAGTCGCCTCCGGCACGAACTTCGCGCGAAGGCCGGGGCACATCCGGATGAAAGCTGAACGACGTCCGCTCGAGCGCGATCAGTGGGGCGGGCCGGGCTCGCTTTGGTCCCGTCGCGTTCGTTCGCGGCGCCGATGCAGGGCTACGTAGCTCCCCGCGGCGACGAGCACGAGCGCGCCCACCACGATCGCCTCGGTCGTGTTGAACCCTGGCCCACCCCCGAGCAGGGTACGGTTCGTGGGCGTCAGGTTCGACGGCAGGTTCATCCCGAACGCGACGAAGCCGTACATGCCGAGAGCGAAGTGACCCGAAACCGTGCAGACGAACTCGTACCAGCCGGGGCCGGGGGAGATGAAGTTGGTGTGGTTCACGTCGCCCGGGCCACTGACGTTCACGTTGGCGAGGGCCGAGGGATGGTGACCGAACGCGAGCTCGTCGATCTCTTCCTGGGAACTGTCGTTCGGAACCACCCAGCCCTCCTTTCCGATGATCGTGAACGTGTGCTCCATCGTGGAGCGGTCGGTGAAGGTTACCGTGATGTTCGCATTGGTCGGAACGTTCTCGAGGTCCGCGGGTGAGTAACCATACTGGTCGACGGCCGAGATGTTGATCCATCCCACTTGGGCGAGCGGGGAGACAACCGCGGCCCGCTCGCCTGCCGCGGGGGTCGCGGCCCAGACCCCAACGACCATGAGGGTGGCGATGGCAACTGCCGCGACGCACGACTGCGAGTTCATCACCGCCTCGGAAAGTCCTCGCCGATGAAAGACGTTGCCCGGGCCGCTTAATGACTTCGTGGACCTCCGTCGCTCCGGCGGGTGCCTCGTTCGTGGTCGGGGGTCCGACCGGTGATGTCCGACCCGACGCAAGAAAGCTTTAAGGAACCGACCGAGGCTGTTTTCTCCGCCGGTCGCCGGGGTGGAACAACGTGCGACGCTCACCTTAGGGTTGGACCGCTTTCACCGAGGATCGGGGTCGGTCCGGGGGTGGTTCCGCCGTGAGTATGACCCCCGAGGCACCGACAGCGGACGCCGCTCCGGAAAAGGTCCATCGACGTTCGGTCTCGGACTTTACACAGTGGCGGATCGCTACGCTCCACCAACTCGGCCACTACGTTCGAACGAACCGGTTCTACGGTCTGTTCGGGTTCGCGGTCCTCGTCTCGGGGCTCACGCTCGCGTTTCAAGTGAACGCCGGGGTGAGCAGGATCCAGTACGAGCAGTTGTTCCGGTGCTCGGAGTACCTCAGCAATTTCCTCGTGTACACCGGGCTCTGGGTCGTCCTCGCGGCGGCCCTCTTCGGCGGGGACGCGCTCAGCGTCGACTTTTCGACGGGTACCGGATACTACATGCTGGTCCTCCCGATTCGGCGACCGGTACTGCTCGCTGGCCGATATACCGCGGCTACGCTCGTGACGCTCGCCGTCGTCGGGATCACGTACGTCTTCGGGGCGGCGGGCGGGGTCTACTTCTTCGGAGCTCCCGCAGTCCCCTGGATGCTTCTTGGCGAGTCCTTCGGGATCGCGGCGGTGTTCTGCCTCGCCGCGCTGAGCGTGGCGTTTTGCGTGAGCGCCTACGTCCGTTCGCCCGCCGCGGGCGTCTTGTTCACTCTTGTCGCCCTCTACGTCGGATTCACCACCCTTCAATCCGTCGTCGAGTTCGCGAACTACGAGCCCTGGTTCTCTCTGACCTACGCCGGGGGGACGATGGCTGCGGTTCTCGATACCGATTTCATCCACGTTCAGGCGGTCCCGGTGGGTGAGGACCAGGTCTACTACGTCTGGGCGTCCACGGTGCAGGAAGGGCTCGCGATCATGGCCGCATACATCGCCGTGTTTCTGCCGCTGAGCGCCTACCTCTACCAGCGGAAGGAGTCGACCGGATGAGCCCTGCGTCGTTCGAGGTCCAGGACCTATCGAAGCGCTACCGCACCGGACCGCCCGTCCTCTCGAATCTCTCGTTCCGATACGAAAGGTCCGGCGCGGTCGGTTACCTCGGACCCAACGGAGCGGGAAAGACCACCACGCTGAAGCTTCTCGTCGGACTCCTCCGTCCCTCGCACGGACGCGCGTTCCTGAACGGGTTCGAGGCGTCCGTGGATCGGCACCGGGCCCTCTGGGACGTCGGGGCCCTCATCGAGACCCCGGAGCCGTATCCCACGCTGAACGTGTACGAAGCGCTCGAGGTCGTCGGCCGCTCCCGAGGTCTCTCCTCCGAGGACGTGGACCGAGAAGTAGACCGATGTCACGAACTGCTCGACCTGCCTCCACTCGGTCGCCGGGTCGGCTGGCTGTCGAAAGGTCAGCGCCAGCGGGTCGCGATCGCCTCGACCTTGATGGGAGACCCGACGGTCCTGCTGCTGGACGAGCCCACGAGCGGGCTCGACCCGGCGGAGCGCGTCTTGGTACGTCGACTTCTCACGGGCCTCAAGCGCGACCACCTCATCCTGGTGAGCTCGCATCAGATGGCCGAAGTGGCCGAGGTCTGTGACGAAGTGATCTTCCTCCACCGGGGAAGAATGCTCCTCCGGGACCGGGTCGAGCGTGTCGTCGACCGAATCCGGCTTCGAACGGTCGACGTCGAGTTCGCGACCCCGGTGAACCTCGAGTCGAACGCGGCCCTCCGGGCCGTCGCCAAGGGAGTCGTGGCGCTCTCCGACCGTCGATGGCGGGTCGAGTTCGACGGGTCCGATGAGACCCGTGCTCGGCTGCTGGCCCTCAGTCAGCAAACGGGGACAGTAGTGCAGTTCACCAACAGCACCCTCGCGCTGGAGGAAGCCTACCTCGAGCTCATCTCGGAGGGGCCGGGGGCGGCATGACGCCCCGAGACGCCGAGCCTGCGGTCGAGCCGGCCGACGGCATGGCTGGCGTCGAGGTCGGCGGTGCGAAGGTCCCCGCCCGGGCGGGAGAGCCGGCTCCTCCAGGAACGTTCGACGGTCGAGCCAGGGCCTTCCGGGAGAAGGAAACCGATCGGAGGAGCCGGCGAAGAGAGCGCGTCGGACAGCTCCTGGTGGCGGCGATCATCCTGCTTGGGGTCTATGCCATCGTGTCGGCCCGGCCGTTCAACCCGACCAACGGCTCCGGGCAGCCTCAACCCGGGCCTCCGATCGTCGTCAAGTTCACCCCACCGGTGCTCGGTCAAGTGACCTGCGGAGGCGGGGGTACGGCGTACACCGAACAGGTAGTATGGACCAACACTACCCGGACGGTCACCACCGGGGACGTCGCTCTTCGCGTGTACGAGCTCTTCGATGGTGACGTGCTCAACGACCGGGGCATCGTTCCGAACGTGACCAGCTCGAACGTTTGCGCCGGTACGCCGCCAAATCCGGAGACTTTCGTGTGGTACGCGGTGGTGTCGGCTCCGAACGGCACGATCCAGCTCACCTACGCGTTCAGTCCTGGATGGGCATCGGTGAACTCCGGGGACTCGAATGTGCCGATCGAGAACGGGACCCTCTTCACGCTCGTCTCGGGATTCTCTTTCGCCGGGCGGGGGTACGGGCTCGGCGTCACGGGATTCGTAAGCGGTTCAACCGTGACGGGCTCCGTAGCGCTCTGATCGAATCGACCGAGGTGGTCCACCTAATCTTCCCTCCCTTCGGTGGACCCCCGCCGGCGACCGAGGTACCAACTCCATGAGCAGCTCCCCGGACGGCCGGCCAGAAGTCCCCGCCGGAAAGCCTTGAACCCGAGGTGGCGTCATTCCGACCACACAGAAGGCTGAAAACCTGCTAGCGGGGTCGCGCTGATGGCCGGCGGTCGGCTGGGACGTCGTTTCCGACCCGAGCCGCCCCCGTTGGAACGGTCACCATGGCAGGTTTCGACTGGACCGCGACGCTGTTCCTGCTGATCGCGACCGCGCTCGTCATGTTCATGACGCCCGGTCTGGCGTTCTTCTACGCCGGCCTGGTCGGTCAGAAGAACGCCGTCTCGATCATGATGCAGAGCTTCGCGGCGCTCGGCGTCACGACGCTCCTCTGGGTCTCGGTCGGTTACTCCCTCTGCTTCAGCGGGGACTTCCACGGCATCATCGGCAATCTCAACCAGGCGTTCCTCCTCAATGTCAACTCGGGCACCGCGGCGCCGGTCGCCAACGGAACCATTCCACTCTACGTCTTCTTCGCCTACGAGATGATGGTCGTGATCATCACGCCCCCGCTGATCACCGGAGCGTTCACGAACCGGGTGAAGTTCGGCTCGTACCTCGTCTTCCTCGTTTGCTGGCAGCTGTTCGTCTACTACCCCATGGCGCACATGGTCTGGGGCGGCGGCCTCCTTCAGCAGTGGGGCGTGCTCGACTTCGGCGGGGGGATCGTCGTGCACACGATCGCCGGGATGAGCGCCCTCGCTTGCGTGCTCTACCTGGGAAGCCGCTACGTCCGTGACAAACCGCAGAACCTCCACATGGTGGGCATCGGGATGGCGATCCTGTGGTTCGGGTGGTTTGGCTTCAACGCGGGAAACGCCTACGCGGTCAACAGCGTCGCGGTCGTCGCGTTCCTGAACACCGCGATCTCGGGAGGGATCGCGAGCTTCGTGTGGATGATGATGGACTGGGCGATCGAGGGAAAACCGAAGTTCGTTGGGTTCCTCACGGGCGGTCTCGCGGGACTCGTCGTCATCACTCCCGCGGCGGGCTACGTCTCACCCCAGGCCGCCATGCTGTTCGGCGCGGCCGCGGGGATCATCTGCTACCTCGCGATCGCCCTCAAGAACCGGCGCCATTGGGATGACGCGCTCGACGTCTGGGGCGTGCATGGTGTCGGAGGGATGCTCGGCATGGTACTTCTCGGGGTCCTCGCCTCGACAGCGATCAACCCGGGAGGGTCGAACGGTCTCGCGTTCGGGGGCGGGTCGTTCTTTGGAAAAGAGGTCGCTGCCGTGGCGTTCGCCGCGGCGTTCGCCTTCGTGGTCACCTACCTCATCCTCTTCGTCATCGACCGGGTCATGGACGTTCGTGTCCCGAAGGAAGTCGAGGTGACCGGGCTCGATCGGGAACTGCACGGCGAAGTCGTCTACGGGGATTGACCCGACCGGTCGAGATCCTTCCGCGAGCCGCGGACCTGACGGAGTGGCTCTTCACGCTCCCAACACGTCGGACGGGTCGAGTGTTCCGCGGGGGCGCTGATGCGCCCCCGTCCTGCAGTCGGACCGCGAATCACTCCGAGGCGGGGTAGTACGCCTCTTCCCCGAAGTGGACCTCGTCCAGGCCGGCTCGTTCCTCTTCCGTACTCGTCCGCAGCGGCGAGAAGAAGTTGATGACCCGAAGGATCACGTAGGTCCCGACGAACGCGAAGCTCGCGACGACCGCCACCGCGAACATCTGGAGCAGGGCGAAGTGGACGTTGCCATAGACCAACCCGTTCTGTCCGGCGGAGTTGATCGCGACCGATGCGAACAGTCCCGTGGCGACGGTCCCCCACATCCCTCCGACCCCGTGGCAGGCGAAGACGTCCAAGGAATCGTCGAGCTTGGTGCGGGCCCGCCAGCCGGCGACCAGGTTGCAGCCGACCCCGGCGACCACGCCGATCACCAGCGAGAACTGTGGTCCCACGAATCCGGAAGCGGGGGTGACCGCGGCGAGGCCGCAGACGAATCCGACGCACATCCCGACGGCGGAGGGCTTGCCCTTGAAGATCCAGTCCATCAGCATCCAGCTGACGCCTGCCGCCGCGGCGGCGAGGTTGGTGACGACCAGCGCGTTGACCGCGACGTCGTTCGCCGAGAGTGAGCTACCGGCATTGAACCCGAACCACCCGAACCAGAGGATCGCGGTACCGAGAATCACATACGGGACATTGTTCGGTCGACTCTCCTTTCCAAAGTCGACCCCCCGACCGATGACGAGAGCGGCGGCGAGAGCGCTCACTCCCGCGGTGGTGTGCACCACCATCCCGCCGGCGAAGTCCTCGACCCCCATCAGCCTCATCCAGCCGCCGACGCCCCAGATCCAGTGGGCGACCGGGAAGTAGACGAACGTCACCCAAGCGAGGATGAAGATGAGGAGCGGCTTGAACCGGATCCGGCCCGCGAATGCCCCGATGATCAGCGCGGGAGTGATCGCGGCGAACTTGAGCTGGAAGGCGAAATAGAGGAGGGCGGGAATCGTTGAGGAATACGCGGTATTGGCGGTCGAGCCCACGCCACTCAGGGCGAAGTATCGGAAGTCCCCGATGAACCCACCGAGGACCGATGGCCCGAACGCCATCGTGTAGCCCCAGATCGCCCACGCGAGGCTGACGACCGCGAAGATCGCCATGCACTGGACGATCGTTGAGACCAGGTTCTTCCGACGGACGAGACCGCCGTAGAAGAACCCCAGTCCCGGGGTCATGATCATCACGAGCGCGGTCGCGGTGATGACCCAGGCAATGTCGCCGGAATCGCAGTACCCGACAGGGATCGTATTGGGCACGCAGATTATCTGCACAACATACCACTCCGCGGTCGGCCAGCGGCCGAAGCCCGCGGGCCGGCGGGGGTTTGACCTTTCAGGATAAGAATGTTGCCTGAAACCGATTGACGGGGAGCCTGAATTCGGCGCGGATCCCCGTCCGCGGGCGGAACTCGAGCTCGTCGCACCAGCGGGTTAGGTCGATTCGAGAATCTTGCGACAGACCGAGCAGACGTGGACCGGAAGGTCGACCGTCGGCCTCGATTGACCTGGGGGGTGGCGCAACGGTTCCCGGTCCCCCGGTTGACTCGCCTTCCACCGTGCCGGGAATCCCTCCAATGACCACTCGACCGGGAAGGAGTAGGTCACCGACTCCAGCCGAAGGGGCTGCTTATCGCCCACGGTGAACCCGCCGCGGAGCCGTTCCAATCCCCGCTCCAGTTCGGCTGCGAGGCGCCGTTCTTCGGCGAGATACTCCTCCACGAGCTCGCCCATCGTCCGCTTCTCGTCCACGGAACGGCCGGTCGCGCGACTGATCTCGACCAGCGAGTCGATCCAAGGCATCAGCTTCTCGTAGGCTTTCGGGTCCCCGAACACCTGCTTCGCGTTGATGCGAAAGTGGGGGTCACTGCTCTCCTCGTCCTTCAGACGCTGAAGGAAGGTGATGCGACGGTGCTGGTCGTCGATTTGGGCCCGGAGGTTGCTGAAATAGGAAAGGTACACCCGAGTACGGATCTCCTCGTTCATTCGGTCCAGGTCAACCTGGGTGCGGCGGCAGAAGTAACACGCGTCGTCCATGGAAGCCTATGAGTTCCCGAGTCCCGTGGAGAACCGAGCTCTTGAGGATAGTGCTCCGAACCCGCGCCGGGAGAGCGCCCCCAGCACCGCCCCTAGCAGGCCGGACATCGACAGAATCTCTGGTAATCGAAACGTCCGTCCGCATGGGTGTGGTCCGCTCGCCAGCAGAGCGGGCAACGGCGGTCGGTCGTTCCACAGTCGTGCCAGCGGATGCCGTGCTCGTTGAGCAACCGTCGCCGTCGGTTCAGAAACTCCTCGCCGGACCTCTCGGCCATCTTTCCTACGAGGAAGAAGGAGGCCGTGAGGAGAGCGGCCCAGCCGGCCACCGCGCCCACCAGCTCGAGAGGGACCGGGTCTCCTCCGGACCCCAAGGGCACCGCAACGAAGAGCGACGACCAGAAGCATGCGGTCACCGCGGCCAGCGAGGCGATCCGGTACCCCAAGTAGGTCGGTATGTCGAGCAGCGTCAGTACCGGGACGCCTCCGTCCGCGAGCGACTTCGGAGCACCCGCGGCGGGAGCTTCGCCCGAAGGCCGGCTCGACCGATCCGCCGCGGCCAAGAAGTAGTCGAGCGCCGCGTCGCTCCCGATCGACCGGACCACCCCCGCCATTTCGAGTAGGGCCCCGTCCGTGAGCTCGCGAATGGCGCGGGTGCTTCCCACGGCCCGGAAGTAGGCCAGCGCGGAGGGTTTCCCGATGGATTCGGCGAAGAGGCGGACCGCTTCGCCGGTCAGAGGCTGCGCGGCGCGAGTCTCGCGGATCGCTCGGAAGTACTCCTCGGCGATACGCGGACCCTCCCGCTCGGCGAACAAGAGGACTCTCAGGTCGGTGAGCGACGCAACATCCCGGGTCTCACGGATCGCGAGGAAGTACTCCTTGGCCGTCTCCCCGCCGAGCGAGCGAGCGAAATCCAGGACCGTGCGACCTGTGAGCTCGTCGACGCACTTCGTCTCCCACAGCGAGCCGAAGTACTCTACCGCGGCGTCCGGCCCGATCGAGCGGGCCATTTCCCGCACGCGCGGATCCGTGAGCTCGCGAACGGCCCGGGTCTCTCGCATCGCAACGAAATACTCGACCACGGCCGGCTCGCCGACGCTCCGGAAGAAATCAACGTCCCGGAGAAAGCTCGGTTCCGTGAGTTCGGCGACCGACCGGGTCCCCCAGAGCGCCCAGAAGTACCATTCGGCCGTGTGCGCGTCGACGGAACGGCCGAACTCGAGCACGTCGGGCGCAAGGAGTCGGTCGACGGCGCCGGACTCCCGAATGGCTCGGAAGAAGTCCCGCGCGGCCCGGCGGCCGATGGCCGAGACGAAAGCGGCAATCTCGCGAAGCCGATCCGACCGAACGCTCTCGTCCGGGCTTTCTGCCTCGATGCGGGAAACGATGAGCGCAAGCTCATCCGGACCGCAGCCGGTTCGGACCAGAGTTCGAAGAGCTCTTCGGCCCGCCTCGCGGGAAGAGCGCCCGAGCCCACCGTTCGCCAACAAAACACCCCATCGGACGAACGGCCGGAGTGGAACCTTAAGGCTTCCGTGAAATCGGCACCCGCAGGCTTCCCCGTCGGTGAGAGAGAAGAACTGAACGCGCAACGGCCGCGCCTGCGACCGTACTGGACGACTCACCCCGGACCCATACGTCTGCCCTCATCGGGGCGCTCCCGAGCGTAGAATCGCTCCGCGGGTCTCAGGGCAGTCCACCCGCCCACGTGACGATACCTTCCGCGTGCTCTATAATGGGCAGCGGGGTGGGCGGCCACATTGCCCGAACCGATTGACGAAGCCGCCCCGCAGGAACGAGTTGCCCATCCACCTCGAGGGAGTGTCAGCGTTCCGAAGCGCGATCCCGGTCGCGGGTTGGTTATTGGAGGATCCTCCTCCACCCCGAGTGAACCTGCCCACCCCACGGAGCCGCCGACCACGCCCCCCCATGCCGTGACGTCCGCCGGCCTCACTCGCTACGGGAAGTTCCTGTTGGTCGGGTTCTCCGGGGTGTTCGTCAACATCGCTGTCTTCGTCGTAACGGTGGACACTCTCGGCGGTCGACCGTTCTCGAACCTCTACACGAGCGCGCTACATTTCGCGACGAAGTCGGCGGCGAACCCGGAACTGGACCTGATCGGTAGCGCGGTCGCCTTCGGCGCGGCGACGCTCTGGAATTACCTCTTCAACAGTCTCTGGACATTCCGGACCGAGGCCGACCGACGGCATTCGCCCACCCGACGCCTGGGGCTCTATTTTGGGGTCTCATTGGGGTCGCTCGGAGTCAACGAGGTGGTCCTCCTCACGACCGAGGCATTGATCTCTCCGCTGTTCGGGCAAGGACTCGGGATCGTGGCTGGTTCGGTCGTCGGTTTTCTCGGCAACAGCCGATTCACATTCGCCGAGGCAACGTCCTCATGAAGACCGTCGTGGACGGGGTTGGGAAGCAAGGCCGCCTCGCTCTCGGTGGACGAGTCGACCGGTTCCCCCTTACGGGTCGGCAAGTGAAGGGTGCGGACCGACCTCTCGGGCTATCGGTCCGAATCGCACCAGTCCACGCGTTCGGGGTCAGAATGGTGTTCCCTCGAAGCGCGGTGAGCCGGACGCGGCTCGACCTCCTCCACACGCGGAGGGGACGCATCGTGTCGGTCGTGCGGCTCCGTCATCGAACTGCCCACCTCGCCCCAGTTGAACGGGCTTTCGAAACGCGCCGACTGCTGAGGGCGCGGTCAAATCCTGCGCCTATCCGACCTTTACCAACGCAATGGAGGGGCGTGCAGGTCGGAACGGCACGGCAGCGAAATCCCGTGCGACGCTCTACGGGCGGGCGACGGTCCGGTAGGGACTTGCGGGCTGAGGGTTAGTCGCAGCCCCCGAGGGGGCCGGCGGATTGTGGAATCGCGTACGTGTAATACCCGCACCCCGAGCTCTCCGTTCCAGTGATGGTCACGGCGATGGTGGCCATCGCTCCCTGGCACGTATTCCCGGCGGAGGAGCTTAGCGAGATGGTTCCCTGGAAAGAATAGGTGGCTCCCGCCGACAGCTGCCGAGCGGGGGTGTGGGGGATGTTGTCCGAGTAGACGAACTTCTGGCACTTGTGGGGTTCCGAAATGGAAACCGTCTCCGTGAGGGTGACACCTTCGTGACCCACGTTGGCCAGCACCCCCGAGAACGTGCAGACCGCTCCCGGCGCCATGTTGCCCGCGACGACCGTGAGGGTGCTCGGGGTGAGTCCGAGCGTGCAGGTCACGAACGACGGAGCCGGACTCGCGCTGGACGGATTCTTCCAAATGATCTCGAGGTCCGTCTGACAGCCATGCCCGCCACTCGGACCCCCGCAACCTCCACCGCCGCCTCCGCCACCGCAGGCGTAGGCGACCCCTCCCGTCCCGACCAGAACCACGACGGCGAGGGCGATCGAGAGAGGCTTCACTTGCTCTACTCCACCGATCCGGTTGATTGTTCGTTCATTGCGCGAGGTAAGGGGCCTCTCCGTAGAGTTTGGTCGACCCCGGCATCCGGTCTACGCGTTCCGCCCGCACTCCGATCCGTGTCGCTCTACGTACCGGCGGTGCCGGTGAGCGTGACTTCGAAGGTACACGAGAGGCCCTGGTCTCTGCTGCTCGCTCCCGGCAGGAGGTGGATGAAGCCGGCCCACTGGATGTAGGAGCCGGCCGGAACCACGTGGGAGAGCGTCGAGGTCTGCCCGCCGCCACCGATCACGACCGACGGCGAGAAGAAGTTGTCCCCGAACGCGAGGACCGAGCACAATCCTCCCGACGCGCTCGTCACCTGCTCCGAAACCGATGCCGGCAGCGACCCGAGATTGTTGAGGTTGTCACCGTACGAACAGATATCGCCCGGGGCCAGGTTGCCCGCCGTCAGATAGAGAGTGTCCCCGGCGCTCGTCGTCGTGCCGCGATCGGCGAAGCAGTTGTCGTTCGCCGCGAATCCCCCGTAAGCGGGGGACGGACCCCAGACGAGGGGCCCGAGCGTGCCTGCCTGCCCCTGGCCCTGCACGAACGCGGAAGTCGTGAAGGCGGCGAAACCGGTGCCCACGGCAAGAAGTGCCGCGAGCGTGACCAGTCCGGTGGTCGCTGCCTTCGTCCAGCGCATGCAGGGCCCTCTTCGGTCGGAGTGCGGACGACGGATCCTCTCTTTCGGCGGTGCGGACCTCGACCGGCAGCTCAGCTCGCGGTCCCGGTCACCTCAACGGTGAACGACAGCGACGCGCCCTGGCAGGAGTTGTCCTGGCCACTCCAGAGGCCCAGGGTAGCGGAGTAGGCGATCGGCGAGCCCGGCGCGATCGAGATCGGCCCGAGAGGGGTCTCCGGCACCGGCGGGGCCGCGTGCCCACCGTAGTTGTCATAGAAGAACCACGTGCACGGTCCCGACACGGCGCTGATGAAATCGTAGGTCTGTCCCGGGAGCGAACCGACGTCCGCGAGAACCGCGGTGAACGTGCACGAGTCACCCGGCGCAAGGTTGCCGGCGGTGAGGGTCAACGTGTCGCTCGTGTTCGTCGTGGTCGAGCCCGTCGGCGCGGGGCAAGTGTTGTAGGTCTCGCTGCCCACACCGGTGGTGGGCCCCTGCCACTGCAACTGGAATGTACCCGCGTTCGCCGCGCCGTTGATGTACGCGCTCGTTGTGAAGGCGGCGAAACCGATCCCGCCCACCGCAACGACCGCCACCATCGCCACCAGTCCCATTACCCATCGCTTTCCCATCTTCCGACACTCCGGGTCGCTAGACCCGTCCGCTCGACGGTGAGGGTAGTTATACGACCACAGAAGGAGCGAGTAGATTCGTCCGTACGATTCGACGAAATCGTACCTATCGAGGTCGGAACTCCGACGGAGAGTCGATTAGCGCGCACGCCCGCCCGGGCTTGTGGAGCGGGCATGCCGATACGCGACACGGTCGATGAGCCGGGTGAGTTCATCGACCTTGACCGCCGCCTCGCCCTCGTCGTCCGCGCGAACGGCATCGACGATGTTCGCGGTGAGGCTCCGGATCTGGTTCGCCGTGCGGTGGTCGATTGGCATCCCTTGAAGACGGTAGAGTTCTTGCCGAAGGTTCCGGATCAGGCGACGCTGGCTCGAGGTCGATGGGGGGGTGGTCCACCCGGCGGGTGCCTGCGAGGCAGTCCGCGACATCGGAGACGACGGAGCGGGGCTCGGCACGGACGAACTCGGGTAGCGGTACGAGTAAGCGACGTCGCCGTCGAGAACCAAGAACTCAGCGTCTCCCTCGGCCGGTCCCCCGGTCGGGCGAAGGATCGGCTTGCCGAGCGTATCGGCGATCTTCACGAGGTCGGAGAAATCGTCCACGCGGATCGCCTCGCTGGGTCCGACGACCGGCTGCGTCGCGGCGATCGCCTCCTCGTACGGGGCGATCAGCTGGTCGAGCGGAAGCAGTACCTTCTCCTCCGGGCGACGCGACACATACCATAGGCTCCCGCCCAGGCCACCTGCCGACGTGGCGAGGGCCGCGAGTGGGACGGCGTCCGCGACGGCTCCCGGGGCCGGCGCACCGGAGTTCGGTTGCACCACCTCGCCGCTCGAAAGGTATTGGAGGCCAGAAGGGGAGATGAGCGAACCTTCGAACGTGAAGTTCAGAGTCGGCTCGGCCGAGACCGGCTGAACGGTCGCTCCGACCGAAACGTCCCCGGAAACGTGAGGCAGGAGCGTGAGCGAAAAACTGGGGCCGGTGTAGCCGATCTGGCGGTCGATGGCGGTGGCCAGCGCTACGACCGCGCTCACGTTGACGGCAAAGCGGTTGACGATCGTCACGACTCCACCGCTCCCACGAGAGGTCTGGTTCGTCGAGCTGTAGAGCGTCTTGGTCCAGACGGGAGTCGAGAGAACCACGGAGAACGTTCCGTTGAGCGAATAGGTGACCGAACGGTTCGCGCTGAACGCATACACGGACGTCACGTTGATCCAGTTGGTGATCGGCGTGAACAAGGTGACATTCCCGCCGTAGACGACCGTCGAGTTGTTGTAGAGATAGCTCGGGCTGAGCGAGGCCACGAAGCTGTTCGTCCCGGACTCGGTGAACGTGGCAAGCGTGGTGCCCGCGCCACCGTTCGCCGGGTGCACCTCTGAGTAGAGGTAGTACGCGGCCCACGCCGTCGAGAGAACGCAGACCACTAAGATGACGGTGGCGATCGTCCGCCCGCGCTTCGAGGAACTCACGGTCGGTCCTCCCCCCGCCAAACGAGAGGGATAAGGATGGCGAGCGTCAGGACCGCTCCCGCAAACAGCGGATCGAGGATCAGGTACCCCAGGTAAGGGACCTCACCGACGACGGACCCATGGACGGCCGTGTACGGCACGGTGCAAGGATCCTGAGCCCGATTCGCGTCGCCTTTCGTCTGAAAGACCCAGTTCGGACCCACCGAGACGATCTTCACGACGCGATGGACCGTGGGCGAGGGAAGGCACGCGACGCTAAACACGATGATCGTGCCTACATGGATGGAGCTCGCATCGATGTGCTGGACGACCACGAGGTCGCCGCGCTCGAACGTCGGCACCATGCTGCCGCTCGCGATCGCGAGGACCGGGGTGGATGTCCCGAGGACCGTAGGGAGCCCGTAGGCGAACGTGAGCGCGGCGACCCCGACCACCGCCGCGCTCACGAGCGTCCCGCGCGCGGAAGCACGCTCACGGGCACGGTTCCGGAACCGGTATCGGCGGGGGCCGACCCGCTCTCCGAGGTAGTGTTGGCTCTGCAGACGGGACTCCCGAAGTCCCAACCCCACCACGATGAGAAGCACGGCCGAGGCGATCAGTGAGGAGACGAAGTTCACCTCCCAGCTCGGGAATTGGACCCCGAGCGGAAGGAGCGTGGTCACCGCCTGGATGCTTGCTACCGTCGCGACGGGGCCGATGAGGCTCCACCGGGACTTGTAGAAGTAGAGCGCCACGACGAGACCCAGCACGAAGCTGACGACCGTGGTGGTGAGGAGGACCTGGACGGCCGTCAGAGCACCGAGCTGCGAGAGCAGGGGAAGGTCGGTCGAAAAAATCGCGTAGGGAACCGAGGCGAGGACGATCGACGATCGTAGCGGAAGCATCCGCGTGAGCGTCCGGAAGAAGTACCCATAGAACAGCCCGACCTGGGCCACTGCCGAAACGGGGGCATAGAAGAGGAGGAACCCAAACGACGTCGGGTCGGTGAGAGGGACCTTCCCGAACCCGAAGAAGAAGCCCGAATCGAAGCGGATCACGACGAAGAGCAGCGTGAGCAACGTCGCGAAACCGAGAACATCGCCGACCGGCTCGCGAACGTTGAATCCGAAATCGCGGAGGGGCCGACGCTGGAGCCTCGAGCCCAGCAGGAGCAGGCAAAGCAGGCCCGCCTGCGCGGCCAGCAGCGAGATGTTCGCCTCGTCCTGGGTGAGCCAGCCCGCGGTCAGGAAGTAGAGCTGGCCGAGCGAGACTCCGACCACAGCGATGGTCGTCGAGACGACAAGCGTCCAGCGCGTCGTACGACCGAGCCCAAGGAGTGGGCTCGCCACCGAAGGGGGCGGGTACGACATCGTGGGAACTACCTCCGCGACGAGGTCCTCGAGTACGGGCGAGCGGCCACGCGCCGCTGGTCCTGGGTCGCTTCACGGGGAGAGCGGTCCGCCCTCGGTGGCACGCCCTTGGTGGTCTCCACTCCCGTGTCCCAGTCGAGAGCCAGGCGAGAAGTCGGGTAGCCCCCGCTCCGGTCCCGTGACATGGAGTTGGGCAATGGTGTCCCAAGCTCCTCGGTCGGCCGGCGGCCCGGATTCCAAGCAAGTCGCGAGACGAACCGGAGCGTCGGGGAGACCTCGCCGGCACCGGAGCACTCCTCGAGGACCCGGTTCAACCCGAGGAGCGCCGACTCGACCTCCGAGTTCATCTCGAGCAATCGCTCGATCCGGTCGAGAACGACCTCGGCCCGGGCGGTCAGCTCGTAACCGTGGGTGGTCTCCTGGACCAGGTTGAGACGAATGCACGAAGCAAGGTACTTTTGAAACGACGCCGGATTCAAATTCGCGGTCCCGATGATCCGGGTCTTCCGGGATTCCTCTCGCGTGGCGACGAGAAAGTCGCGAAGGACCTCGACCTTGGTACGATACCGACCGTCCTTCGGCTGCTTCGACCGCACTCGCCGTCCCCCGGACCCGCCTGCGGCGCTGGCGGGCTACTGCCCAACCCATCGAGACCCCCTCTATAATACCGATTGACGTGTTTTCCGGATTCCTCATTGGTGAGGGGCCTCCGCCGCCGAATGTGGCGACCCGCTTCTCGAAGGGGAGGGGTCCGATCAGTGGGCCCGGGAATCTGCTGCGAACATCCCGGCTCAGCAGATTCTGCAAACAGATTGCCCGCACGCGGGTGACAAGGACACCACCTCGCTCGCCGGAGAAGAGTCCCCAGCTTACCGCCGCACCGGAACCGAACTTTCGCCCGCCGTGCGACTTGATGAGAGGCAAATTGTGTCACCACGACCTCGGATCCGGGGGGTCAACCGGGTCCTCCGGTTCTTCGATTCCATAGTACCTCGATGGGGCGGCCGGTGCAGCGATCGGGGCCCTGACCGTCGATTCGGTCCTCGTCGTGGCGTTGCGCCGCCGGCGCGCCGAGCCCTAGCCCGTCCGCAACCACTCACCATCGGGGAGTGGTACCTCACACGATCTACAGGGATGGGAGCCGCGCTGCCGACTTACGTTTTACGGTCTTCAACAAGAAATAAATACATGTTAAAATTGTGTTAAACACGTGCGGAACGCCCGAGACGACGCTCCCGCGACTCGCTTCCTCGGAGTGCGCCTCAGCTTGGAGGAGCAGTCGCTGCTCGACGAGTTCCAACGGGAACACGGGCTCTCGACCCGCTCGGATGCGGTTCGAGCGCTCGTTCGGACCGCGAGCGGACCCCGGCGTGAATCGGTGGAGCTGCCACCGACCGTTCTGGGGGAGCTCGAGGAAGTCGTCGAGAACGGATACGCCCGAGACCTCGAGGGGGCGATCGCCCTCGTCGCGAGCCTTGGGCTATCGGAGCTCGCCCGGACCCACTCGGAACGCCTACCGGCCCTGCGCGAGCGCGCCCGGTCGGTAAAGGACCGCCGAGAGGGTCGCCGACGGGCCGACCGCGAGGGACGGGGGCTCCTCGGGCGCTAGCTCTCGGGTTTGGGGAAGGGTTGCAACATGGAGTCGATGGCGATCGCGTGGAGCGAACGGAGCGGATTCATCTGCCGACTGTGCCGCCAGGACGCTAAGCATAATGAGGTGCTGCACATCTCGTACTGTCCCGTCCACGGACTGAGCTCACCACTAGACCAGTTGCCGTGGCGGCCGGAGGCGAGAGCATCGCGCGTCTCTACAGCCGCACGGGTGACCGTGGCACCACCGCTCTTGCCGGCGGGGCGCGCGTAGAGAAGGACTCCGCACGGGTCCACGCCTACGGGACCTACGACGAGCTCGGGGCGATTCTGGGCCTGGTCGAGGTAGACCTTCCGCCCGAGCTCTCCGACATCCGGACGATTGTCCGTCGCCTGCAGAGCGAGCTCTACATCGCGCAGGCCGAGCTCGCTACCGAGCCCGGGGCCCGCCCACCGTCGCATCGGATCGAGGCACGGCACGTCACTCGCCTCGAATCGGACATCGAACGGTTCGCGGACTCGCATGAGCGTCTGCGCACGTTCGTCCTCTCGGGCGGGTCCCGACCCGGCGCCCTGCTGCAGATCGCCCGCGCGATCGCCCGACGGGCCGAACGTGAGATCTGGACGCTGCATCGCTCTGAGGCTCTCTCACCCGAACTGCTCAGCTGGGCGAACCGCCTGAGCGGGCTCTTCTTCGCTCTCGCGCTGGCCACGAACCGTGCCCTCGGTGTCGCCGAGGTGCCGCCGGACTACTCGGTGTAGTCCGACCCGTCGGAGGGGCCGTGGAGATCGGAATCGTCGGAAAACCGAACGTCGGAAAATCGACGTTCTTCAATGCGCTCACGCTCCTCGACGTCCCGATGGCGCCCTATCCGTTCACGACGGTGACGCCGAACCGGGGGGTCGCGGCGATCCGCGCGCCGTGTCCCCACACCGAGAAGGGTACCCCCTGCACTCCCGGGAATGCCAAGTGCGTGGAGGGGACCCGCTGGGTCCCCGTGAGCCTCGTCGATGTTCCGGGTCTGGTCCCGGGAGCGGCGGTCGGGCGCGGACTCGGGCACAAGTTCTTGGATGACCTTCGGGCCGCGGACGGCTTCGTCCAGGTCGTCGACCTTTCTGGCGCGACGGACGACGAGGGCAGGCTCGCGGAGCACGGAAGCCATGACCCCGGGGCCGAGGTACGTTGGCTGGAAGACGAGCTCGTTGCGTGGGTCGCCGAGATCCTGAGCCGGGACTTCGCACGGCATGCGAAAGGCACTGAGCTCGAGGGCGGGAAGGTGGAGGAGTTCCTCGCGGAACGTCTCACCGGACTGGCGATCACGCCGGCCGCGATCGCGGCGGCGCTTCGCGGCTCCACGGTCGAGCGTGCGCATCCCGCGCGGTGGAGCGAGCAGGACCGCGTCCACCTCGCCCGCCAGCTCCTGGAAGCGTCCAAGCCGCGGCTCGTCGCGGCGAACAAGTGCGACCGGGCATCGAGAAGGGAGGCCGACGCGCTCTCGGAGGGGATCGCTCCCATACCGTCCGTGCCGACGGCGGCCGACGCCGAGCTCACGCTGCGGAGGGCCGCGCGCGCCGGCCTCGTCGACTACAGGCCGGGAGATGCGGCCTTCCAGGTCCGAGACGCGGCCCGCCTTTCGGCGCCGCAGACCAAGGCTCTCGAAGGGATCCGGTCGATACTGGCCGCCTGGGGTTCGACCGGGGTCCAGCAGGCTCTCGAACAGATGGTCTACTCGCGTCTCGGAATGATTGTCGTTTACCCGGTCGAGGATGAGACGCACTGGACGGACGGACAGGGTCGCGTCCTTCCGGACGCTTTCCTTGTCCCGGCGAACACGCCGGCACGTGCGGTGGCCTACCGGGTCCACACCGATCTGGGGGAGAACTTCATCCGCGCGATCGACGGGCGTACCCACCGCGCAATGGCGGCCGACCACCCTCTCGGACCGAACTCCGTGGTCCGCATCGTCGCCCGAAAGTGAGCCCACCCTTTCGGGTAGGCTACGACTCGACGAGCGAGACCCCGAGCGGGGCCGGGCGCACCACGAACGGGAGCGCTCCAGCGCGTGCCAACCGCCGGACCAGCTCGGTCTCCTTGCCCGGGACCGGAAGGGACACGATCGACCCCCCCGCGCCCGCGCCGGTCAGCTTCGAGGCTTCGGCCGCCGGCGCCGCGGCTTCGATGAGCGCTTCGAGGCGCGGGTGGGAAACGCCAACCTCGCGCAAGAGCTCGTGGTTGCGCCGGACCAGAATGGCAACGGAGGCACGGTCCCCTCGTTCGACCGCGGCGATCCCGTCGGTCGCGACGCGTCGGAACTCCTCGAGAAGTTCCGGTCCGCCGGGAGCGGCCAGACGGGCCCCAACGGCCCGGACCGCGTCGGCGGTCGACCGAGGGATTCCGCTGTAGGCGACGACCCAGACCCACCCCGGGTCGGTCACCCGTCGGACCTGCCAACGCTGGTCGGCCGCGTGCACGGACCAGAGAACATCGCCCGGGCCCCCGTTGACCGAAACGAACCCGCCCGCGACCGAGGTGCTGGTGTCGCCGGGGCTCCCCACGCCCTGCGCGCCCCGCTCGACCTCGAAGCTCCGCTGGGCGAGCGCCGCGCGGTCGAGCCCCCCGGTCGCAGAGGAGAACGCGGCCGTGAGGCAGGCCACGAACGCCGCGGAGGAACCGAGTCCCGCGGACTTCGGGATCCGAGAGACCGTCCGGACCTCGACCGGGGGTCCGTCCTTCCAGGCGGTCTCTACCGAGGCGCGGAAGTAGGCGTTGTGCGCCAGCGCTTCCCCATCCGAGTTCAGGCGCATCCCCGTTCCCGGCGAGACGAACGCCTGGGTGGTGAGGTCGATCGCGAAGACAAGCTCGGGAGCGCCGTGGACGACGGCGTGCTCACCGAAGACGATGCATTTGCCCGGGGCCCGGGCAGAGACCGGAAGCGAGCGCGCGGGGATCGCGGGCAGAGCTTCGGTCATGGAGAGCGGCGGCCCCCTACGACGCGCTTTCCCCGGGCCGACGGCACGATGCGATTCGGAGCGCCCCCGGCCCCGACCGGGCGGGGAAGCCCCAGCAACCGCTCAAGGGTCACAGCGACCGCCGCCACCTCGCTGTGCGGTTGATGGCCGACGGCCACGTTGTACTTCGAGCGTCGGTACAGCTCCGGCGGGACCTTCGCTCCGCCGACCACGAGAAGGATGCTCCGCTCCCGGGACAGCCGGGGAAGGCACCGCTCGAGAGGAAGTCCATACATCGTCAGGTGCACCACCGCTCCCGGAAAGGAGCTGACCAGCTTCTTCCAATCGTCGGCCGGAACGACTTCGAACCCTCCGCCCCAACGACGACCGACTCCGGCGACCCGTTCGGCCAGCGCGTCGTCACGGGGGTGCAGGTACATCCGCCGCGCGCCGAACGCGCGCGCCGCGAGCGCGACGTGCGTCGTGAGCCGGGGGTCGCGGCCGGGTCGGTGGCCGACCCGAAGCACCGAGACCTCGGGGAATCGCCTACGAGCCGAGGGGCTCCTGGACGAACCGCTCGATCCGGTGACCACGGTACTCCAGTTTCTCCGAGCGCTTGACGAGCGCCTTTAGCCGCGTAGGGCTCATACCGAGTTCTTCCGCGACGTCCGAGAAGAACCGTCCCTCGGTGCCGACCGCGTCGTAGATCTTCTGCTCGAATTTTGTGTACTCCCTGAGCGGCATCATCGCGATCGCGAGCACCTCGGAGATCTCGGCGAGCGGGGAGGTCGTGCTGATGTTGATGGTGGAGTAGTAGAAGTGGTAGCTCTTGTCCGGCTGGCGTCGACCCTCGCGGGCGACCCACCGAGTATCGATCAGGCGCAGCTTCTCGAAGAACGCGAGGGCCTTCACGCCGTCCGCACCGAACTCTCGCTGGACGTCCTCAAGGGTGAGCCAGTTCTCTCCGAGCCGCTGGACCAGCCGAAGCTTCACGGGGGAGTCGACCGCCCTAAGGATCGGCACGAGGTCGCTCGCGTCGTTGACGACCTTGATCCGATGCATCGTCGCCGACATGATCACCGGTCCGTGCGCCCCGCCGCGGGCAGCGTTTCCATCAGCATACGTCGGTACTTGCCGTACCGGTCCCCCGGATTGAACCGGGCAGGATGAGGAGTGCGGGTCGGTCCCGAGCAGTTCGGGCAGCGCTCGCGGAACGTGTAGCGGTCGCAGGGTCGGCAGACCCGCAGGATCGATCCGGTCATGCGCGCTCGAACGCCCCCTGTCCGCCGGCGTTCTTGATCGACTTGAGCGTCGCATCGGTCGCCTTCTTGAGCGTCTCTTCTGCGATCTTGTATTGCGTCGCCTGCACTCGGATGCGGTACCGGGGGGCGCCGACGTACTGCACCTCGACCGCTTCCGGGTCGACCTTCTCTGCGGCGAGGAGCGCGGAACGGACGTGGTCGAGCCCGTCCGGCGCTGCGTCGCTCACCTCCAAGGTGCCGAGGATGGTCACGTGGGGAGGGACAATGTTGTCCCGGGCGACCTTGAGGAAGGCGGTCGACCATGGTGCCTTCTCGTTGTCCTTCTGGAATCGCTTCGGGTCCGCGGAGGCGATCTCGAACGCCTGGAACAACGAGCCGTACTTTTCGACCAGCGTCGGACCGAACTGGTCGGCCGCCTCCGCAGCCGTGAGCTTGAGGGGCTGCGCGACCTGCTCGAGGAGTCGCATCGCCCGCTGCTCGTTCTTCCACGCCTGGACCTTCTCGCGACGCTGGTGGTCGTTGATCCGCTTCAGCGAAAGGTCGATCTGCGATTTTGCGGGGTCGACACGGAGGACGCGTGCGACGATCTTCTGGCCCTCGCGGATGTGATCGCGGATGTACTTGACCCAACCCGTCGCGACCTCGGAGAGGTGGATGAACGCCTCGCGCTTCGAGTATTCGTCGAGCGTGACGAACGCGCCGAAGTTCCGGATCGAGGTGACCGTTCCGACGACGAGCTCGCCTTCTTCCGGGAACTCGGGGCGAAGAGGCATCCGACGACCGCGCCCCCGGCTAGGTCGTCACCGGGCGCACGAGTTCGCCCCGGAGCTTCGCCTGGCCGCCCGTCGGAGTCGCCAGGGTGGCGCCGCAGACGGAACAGTTCACAACGGTGGCTGGTCGGCTGAAGATCGTCTGCTCCGTGGAGCAGTCGGGGCACTTGACGACCCAGAATGGAGAAGGACCTCGCATGGCCGGTTCCCTAGTGCTTCTCCACCAGTTCCAGCTGGCTCGCGCGCCAGCTCGCGGGCTGAACGGTGTACTTGCACTTCTTGCAGCGGAACTTGAGATACACTCGACGGACGGCTTTCGCGCGCCCCTCGGGCTTCGGACGCGGAAACCCCCCATACCCGCTGGTGGCCCGCCGGAACCGGCGCTGCCCCCACTTGAGCTCTGAGGCGGTCCGCTTCTTGCCCTTCTCGACCTCGTGCTCGGTGTGCGTCTTGCACTTCGGGCAGTACGTCGAGACCGTCTTCGGATAGTGCATCGGCGGCCCGCGAGGCTCGTTTCCTATAAAGCTATTGGGGCGGACCGAGAGCGCGCTCTGCGGTATGCGGCGTCCGTCGGCCGACCCAACTGTGCGGACCCGCGATTCGGAGTGCCGGGCGATCTCGCGGAACCCATTCTGGGCTCGCCGGGCCGCCCGCCGAGAGAGCGCGGGCCGAACGCTTAAGTAGTGAAGCCTTCTCGCGCGACCGCGTTTCATCGTATCGGAGGAGGCGATGCCCGACCGTTCTGCCGTGGAAGTGGTTACCGAGGCGCTCTCGAAGGCCGGTGAGAGGAAGTTCTCGGAGTCGGTCGAGGTGTCGGTCAACCTCAAAGACCTCGACCTCACGGTCCCGAAGAACCGTCTCGAGGACGAGATCCCCCTCCCCAAGGGACGCGGCAAGCCCGTCAAGGTCGCCATCTTCGGTTCGCCCGAGCTGTGCCAAAAGATGCGCGGCGTCGCGGACGTGGTCGTGACGGCGGGCGAGCTCGACGAGTTCGCGAAGGACAAGAAGAACGTCAAGAAGGTCGTTGGTTCCGTCGACTTCTTCCTCGCCGAGGCACCGATGATGCCGACGATCGGTAAGCGGCTCGGTGTCGTCCTCGGCCCTCGGGGAAAGATGCCGCGGCCGGTCCCCCCGGGGAGCGACCCGACGAACCTGGTCAACGCGCTCAAGCGGTCCATTCGGATCCGGTCCAAGGGAAACCGCACGTTCCACGCACCGGTGGGAACACGGGCGATGAAGCCCGAGGAGATCGCACAGAACGTCGACGCGGTCCTCACGCGGATCGTCGGAAAGCTCGAACGCGGCCGAATGAACATCGAGTCCGTGTACGTGAAGACTACCATGGGGCCGGCCGTCCGGCTCTGGTAAGGAGGGGGAGATGCCGGGCCGAGGTTCTGTCCCTCCGGAGAAGATCGCGCGCGTCGACGCGCTGGCCGCGTCGATCGTTTCGAAGCCGATGGTCGCCGTGGTGGGGATCCGAGGCGTCCCGGCTTCCGCGCTCCAGTCGATGCGGCGCGAGCTCCGGCGCCGTGACCACCCGATCACGGTCGCCACCAACAGCACGATCCGCCACGCGATCGAGAAGGCGATGGTCGAACGGCCCGCGTTCCGTCCTCTGCTCGACCAGGTCCAGGACCCGACGGCAATCCTTTCCGCCTCGGGCAACCCGTTCTCGCTCTACCAGGAGTTCCTGCAGACCCGCTCCCCGACGCCCGCGCGCGGCGGAGAGGTCGCTCCGAGCGATATCTTCGTGCCCGCCGGCACCACCAGCTTCAAGCCGGGGCCTATCGTCGGCGAGCTCCAGCACGCCGGTTTCCCCGCGGCGATCGAGAAGGGGAAGGTCGTCCTGAAGAAGGACACCACGATCGTCAAGGCCGGCGCGACGATCTCGCGCGAGGTCGCCGGTCTCCTCACTCGGCTCGAGATCTTCCCCCTCGAGGTGGGACTCACGCTCCGCGCCGTGGTGGATGGGTCGACGTTCTACCCGCCCGACGTCCTGTCGGTTGACCTCGAGGCGCGACGCAACGACCTCGCTCGGGCGGCCGCGCGGGCGATCGGGCTCGCGGTCGAGGTTGGCTATCCCACCCGCGAGAGCGTCCCCCGACTGTTCGGCCGCGCCCACCGGCGGGCCCTCGGAGTCGCCCTCGCGACGCAGTACGTTACGAAGGAAACGATCGAACCGCTGTTCGCGCAAGCGATGCGGGAGGCGGCGGCCGTCGGCCGCTTGATGGGTCACTGAGGGTTCCCCCAGAGTCCACGGAGTGAGAACAATGGAGTACGTGTATGGCGCGTTGCTGCTGAACGCCGCGGGAAAGCCGATCGATGAGAAGGGCCTGAGCGGGGTCCTGACCGCCGCGGGCGTCAGCGCCGACGCGGCCCGAGTGAAGGCGCTGCTCGCCTCGCTGGAAGGCGTCAACCTCGCGGAAGTGCTCGCGAAGGCCGAGACCTTCTCGGCACCCGCCGCGGCCCCCGCCCCGGCCGAGAAGAAGGAAGGCAAGGGCGAGAAGAAGGAAGAGGAGAAGAAGGAAGAGAAGGGCGTCTCCGAGGAGGAGGCGGCCGAGGGTCTCTCCGCTCTCTTCGGTTAAAGGGCCGAGCGCGCGGGCGCACCGCTTAAGTCCCGAGGTCGGGTGGGTACCCCCGGAGGTCGTCCTCCGACCTTCGGACCAGTCATGCCGGCTCGGGATGCTTGCGGTGTCGTCGGCGTATCGCTTCAGGGCAAAGGGGCGGCACCCTACCTCTTCCGCGGACTCCGGGCGCTCCAGCACCGGGGCCAGGAGTCCGCCGGCATCGCGACGACGAGCCACGGCGTGATGCATCACCAAAAGGGGATGGGGCTGGTCCACGAGATCTTCACCCAAGAGCTTCTCGACTCGCTGCGCGGGACCAACGGGATCGGGCACGTCCGTTACCCGACGACGGGGGCGACCGACCTGGAGAACGCGCAACCGATCATCGTCAAGATCCGCGCGGACGACGGTGCGATCGCGCACAATGGCGACATCGTGAACTTCGAGCGGGTGCGCCGGCGCCTCCAGGCGCAGGGCGTGGATCTGCTCGGGAACGCCGACACCGAGATGATGGCCCAGGCGATCGCCCTCGAGTACGCCCATACCCGGGACCTCGAAGCCGCGATCCGGCGCGCCTGCTCCACTCTCGTCGGGGGATACGCGGTCGTCTTCCTCGTCGGCAACCGCGTCTACGCGTTCCGCGACCCGCTCGGGATCCGTCCGATGGTGTTCGGGACCGTGGAGGGGGGCGTCGCGGTCGCGAGCGAATCGGTCGCCCTCGAGATGATGGGCGGCAAGGTGATCCGGGACGTCGAGCCGGGAGAGGTTCTCGTCCTCGAGCGCGGAACCCTCGCCCACACTTCCCACATCCCGAACAACGGCGAGACCGCCCACTGCATGTTCGAGTGGGTCTACTTCTCGCGCCCGGATTCGGTCGTCGATAAGCAACCGGTCTACGACGTCCGGTACCGGATCGGCCTCCGCCTCGCCAAGGAGTCACCCGCCCAGGCGGACCTTGTGGTACCAGTGCCCGACTCGGCGCGGCCACAGGCCCTCGGCTTCTCCGCGGGTTCGGGGATCCCGTACGCTGAGGCGCTGATCAAGAGCCGGTTCGTGGAACGGACGTTCATCCTTCCCGACCAGCGGCGTCGTGAGCAGGAGGTCGCTGTAAAGCTCCACCCGGTGCCCGGGCTCCTCAAAGGGAAACGGGTCGTCCTGATCGACGATTCGATCGTCCGGGGCACGACCCTCCGAGAGATCGTGCAGATGGCACGATCGGCCGGGGCCGCGCACGTGGACGTGCGCGTCGGCTGTCCGCCCATCCGGGCGCCGTGCTACTTCGGGATCGACATGAAGGACCGACGGCAGCTCGTCGCGAGCAACCGGACCGAGGATGAGGTCGCTCGGCTGATCGGCGCCGACAGCGTCCACTACCTCTCCATCCCCGGGCTCGTGGAGTCGATCGGGCTGCGCGAGGAAGAGCTCTGCCTCGGTTGCCTGACCGGGAGATACCCCGTCGAGGTCCCCGAGGAGCGCCACCGGTATCAGAAGTCCCTCGCGGAGTTCTAGGGCGTGCGGCCGACGCTGATCGTCGAGAACGGTCCGCTTCTCTTCCTGGTGGGGCCGGAGTTCCGAACCCCCGCCGGTCCGTTCGCGATCGACGCCGACCCTAGGCACGCGGCGGCCCGGTACGATTCGATGGGACCGGCCGATCTTCCGACCTCGCTCCTTGCGGCCGTGGAGTCGCTCCCGCCCGAGTCGCCGCTCGTCGCATTCCCTCCTCAGCTCGCGAAGGCGGTCGCCGAGCGGGTACATCGCCCGATCGGCGCACCGACCGCCAGCGAGCTTCGGAGCGCTCGGGCCGCCCTGCCGTCGCTGGACGCCTCGCTCGAACGGCGGTTCTTCCTCGCGCTCGGGCGCTCCCGGCTCGAGGCCGCGCTCCGGGCTCCCGGCGAGGTTCTGATCACGCTCTCGCGGGAAGAGGAGCGCGTCGAGCGCGCCGTCGGTCGCGAAGAGCGGGCCGCCGAGTCGTTCGTGCCGGTACCGGACTCGACGCTCGACCACCACCTCGTCGCCTGGGGCCGCGCCCGGGGCGCCCTCAACGACCTCGAGGAGGCGCTCCGTCGGAGCGTCGAGATGGAAGCGAAACGTCTCGTCCCGAACCTCTCCGCGGTGGTCGGGGCCCGGACGGCCGCCCGGCTCGTTGCAGCGGCGGGGAGCGTACGGGCCCTCGCGCGCATGCCGTCCTCGCGGATCCAGCTCCTCGGCAGTCGCCGGCGCCCCTCGCCGGAACGCGGGCCTCGCTTCGGGGTCCTGTACCGTGCCGACCGCCTGGCGGAAGTGCCGCTCGGGCGCCGAGGGGCCTATGCCCGTTCGCTCGCGGCGCTTGCCGCGATCGCGGTCCGCGCGGACGCAACGACCCACCGCGACATCGCCGCGGAACTCGTCGCTCGACGGGACCGACGCGTTGCAGCCCTTCGGAGGAGAGGACGTTGAGACCGGCCCGATCGTACCATCCTGTGGAAGGCTCGCCCCGTCTCCTCGAAGCGCCCCGCAAGGACCGCCAGGAACTCTGGACCGAGGCGGTCGGCGAGCTCCCTCCCGTCTACGGGGAGCGGTGGACCGATGTGGACGGGCGGCGGCTTCGCCTCTTCGAACCCGCGCGCTCGAAGCTCGCGGCCGCCGTGGTGCGAGGGTGGCCGGGAGACCTGCCCGCACCCGGAGAACGTTGGCTGTACCTCGGCGCGGCGACCGGGACCACGGCCTCGCACGTCGGCGACCTTGTGGGTTCCGAGGGAAGGGTGTACGCCGTCGAGCGCAGCGTTCGGCCGTTCGGTCGCCTGCTCGCTCTCGCCGACCGCTGGCCGAACCTTCGGCCGATCCTCGCGGACGCTCGCGAACCGGAGAGCTACGCGAGCCTAGTACCGCCGGTGAACGGTGTGTACGCCGACATCGCCCAGGCGGACCAGCTCGAAATCGTCGTGCGGAACGCGGAGATGTTACTGACGGGGGATGGCGGGGCGCTTCTGATCGCCTTGAAGACCCCGAGCATGGGCCGGGATCGCTCGGCCGGGGCGCATCGGGAGGTCGCCGAGCGGTCCCTCGCGAGCCGCGTCGCCCTTGCCCCGTCGGTCTCGCTCGAACCCTTTCACCGAGGTCACTTCATGGTAGGGGGCCGGTGGGGGACGACATCCCGTCTTCGGCTGCGGAAGGACCCTTTGACTACGAAGCCGCGCGAGCGGCGCCGCGGGCGACGAGCACGGTGACGATGTCCTCGTCGGCGAGGACGTGCTCGCGGCCGACCGTCTGCCCGGGGAATCGAGCGCTGCGGCCCCACACTTGGGCGGCCCTGAACCCCCGGTCGAGGTCTCCGGGGAGCTTTCGCAGGAGTCCGGCGATGGAGTCACCGGACCTGAGGATGACCGGCTCGTCTCGGTCCGGAGGCTGCCCCGGGGGTTTCACGTAGACCCGGATGAACCGAAGCGTGTGGCCGATCCGGTCAACGAGCGTGTCGAGGCCGGCGCCGGTGCGCGCCGAGATGAAGAGCGGCTCGTACGGGTCCAGTGACGCCGCGAGAGCCGACCGCTCGGGCGGGGTCAGCAGCTCGGACTTGTTCACCGCCATGATCGCGAGCAGATAGACCCGGTTGCCGGCGAGCACGTCAATCAGCTGGTCCGCGGTCGCGTCCTGACGGAACACGATCGACCCGTTGTGGAGTCCGAACTCGCGGGCGATCTGAGCCGCGCCACCGCCCGCGAGATGGGTCAGCCGCACCGTGCTCGACACCGTCAGGCCCCCGCGGTCGGCCTTCTGGACCACAATGCGCGGCGGACGCTGATTGATCCGAACTCCGGCGCCCTCCAGTTCCGCGGTGAGCGCCCGAAGGTTCGGGTGCTCGGGGTCGATCAGGAAGAGCACGAGGTCGGTCGACCGCACCACCGAAAGGACCTCGCGTCCCCTTCCTCGACCCCGAGACGCGCCGGGAATCAGCCCGGGCATGTCGAGGATCTGAATGGAAGCTCCACCCCAACGGAGCATACCGGGAATGATCGAGACCGTCGTGAAGTCGTACGCCGCGGTCTCGCTGTCGGCCGCAGTGAGTCGGTTGAGGAGCGTCGATTTTCCCACGGAAGGGTACCCGACCAACCCGACCGTGGCGTTGCCGCTCTTGCGGATCGAGTATCCGACACCGCCGCCCTTTCCCTTGGCGCGGGTCTCGCGCTCGAGTCGCAGGACCGCCAGCTTCGCCTTGAGTCGGCCGATGTGGAGCTGGGTCGCCTTGTTGTAGGCAGTGTTGCGGATCTCCTCCTCCACCGCCGTGATCTGGTCTTCCAGGGCCGACATCCGGTTAACAGGAGCTCCGTCCGTTGGGGGCGCACAAGATACTTATGAGTGACGCGGAGGCCCATCTTTCACATTCCGTGGGGCCGCCAGCGGGTAACCGCAACCGCCGTCATCCCGCGGCGTGGTCGCCGACGCGGGCCCGGGGGAGAGCGGCACCCCTCTCGCCGAGTGGGTTTGGTCGCCTCTCGCAGCCCGCGCTCCCTCTTCGCCTCGGGTCTATACCGCCCGGGAGCGGGTGGTCGCAGCCCTTCGGGCGGGTCACGCTCTCAACGCGACATTCGAGATCGGCCTCCAGGCGGGTCGCGCGTCGACCGTGACCCTCTCCTGCTTCGAAGGGCAAACCGCGCGCTGGGTCACGCGCGTCCTGGTGCCCGCGTACGGACGCGCCAGCTGGATCCGCCAGCCTACGCGCACGCGACTCCCCGCGAAAGAGACGGAGCGGGGACATCGCGTCCGGGCGTGGCCCGAGCGTTTTCGCGACACGAACGACGGTCCGTCGGCCGTCGGACAACTCGTGCTTGCACTCACCGGCATACCCAGCGGTGTTGCGGTCCGGTGGAGGTTCTCCCCCTACCCCCCGACGTGGCGACGGGCCGCCGACCGAGAGCCGGAGGAAAACTCGGGCGCTCGTTACGCAAGCCAGTACGCGAGTCGGCGCCCTCTGCGCACGGGGGTTGGCGTCCGGTCGTTGCCGCCGCCGGCACCCCTCTTCTGGCGCACGGAAGTCTCCATCGAGTTCCCCTCGAGCATCGCGAAGGGAACGGTCCTCCGAGGTTCGATCCGGAGGGTGGTCGAGGGCTCTCTGAGGTCCGAGGATGCGAACGGGCTCCGATTCGCACCGGGGCGGTTCGTCCCTTCGCTCCGGCCCTCGGCGTTCCCGCTCTCGGAAGAAGAGCTCGCGAGCGTCCTGCCGAACGTCGACTTTGACGTCATCGCGACCGGGAGCAGCGTCCCCGACTCGGGACGAATCCTGCCGCTCGGTCGCTCTTCCGATGGGCGGCTGGTCGGTCCGGTGGTCGAACCCGACCAGGGGCGTCACATCGCCGTGCTCGGAGAAACCGGAATGGGGAAGAGCTCCACGTTGGTCGCTGTGGCTCGGAGGGCGGCTCAGCTCGGAGGGGTCATCCTCCTCGACCCGCTCGGCGAGACCGCCCGTTCGTTTGTCGGGGGGCTTACCTCCGAAGAGGGAACGACGCGATTGATCTGGGTCAGTCCCCGTACCCCGTCGTGCGGGATCAATGCGCTCGAGGGCATCGGACGACGGGACACCGACCCCGTTCGTGCCGACCGCCGACTCAACGACCTCGTTCACGCACTTCGGAGGGTTCGTTCCGAACGGTACGACTCGAAATACTGGGGCCCTCGGCTCGAGGAGATGCTCACGCGAGCGCTGACGGCCGCGGCTGCGTTTGGGTCCGGCACGCTCGAGGATGCGCACACCCTGCTTGCCACCGGGGGTCGGACCCGGCGTGTCGTCCCCCCGGAGGCGCAGGACCCGGTCCGGGAGCTGGCGGATCGCGTGCGAGCCCACCCCGAGGACGCCGAAGGAGCGCGTCGCCTGCTGTACGAAGTGGTCCGGAGCGATGTCCTTCGTCGAATGATCTGCGCGACGAGCCCCGACCTTTCTCCGGGAGCCCTCGTCGCGCCCGGACGAATCGCGGTCATCTCGGGCGAGGCTTCGATGGTCGGAGAGTCGGTGGCACGTTACCTCCTCTCCGTCTACCTGGCCCTGACCTGGTCGGAGCTCCTGGCCCGGCCGTCCTCGTCAAAGTCCTTCGTGGTGCTCGACGAGACCCAGTGGTTCTCCCATGAGAGCCTCGCCGAGATGCTCCGTCTTGCCCGTCGCCGCAACGTGCACGTCGTCCTCGCGACCCAGACGATCGGCTCTCTCCCCCAAGGCGTCGACGAGGCGGTCTGGACCAACGTCTCGGATTTCGTCGCCTTCCGCGGCTCTCCGGTCGAAGCGCGCGAACTCGCTCGGGCGACCACGGGCATCTCGGTGGAGGAGCTGCTCGCGCTGCCGAGAGGACACGCGGCCGTACTGCTCGGAAAGGGGAACACGGTCGAGTGGGTGCGAACGGTCGGTCGCCCACCCGGACGGGGGGAAGCGACCGAGCCCGAGGGGGTCATGGAGGAGAGGGAGGCCAGAGAGCGCCCACCGGGCGAGCAGAGCGATCCGACATCGCGGCAGAGGGCCAACGACGTGCTGGACTGGATCCGACAACGCAGCAACGCATCCGGCAGTTCACCGGTGATACGCGTTGAGCTCGCGGAAATTCGGCGGTCGGTCGACCGGGGCGGCGAGGGAGTCCGCACGGCGGGGGCCCTGCTTCGTAGGACGGGCGCGCTGGTCTCCTCGGTCAAGGGCGCCTCGGGCTCCGTCTGGCTGATCGCCACCGACCGACTTCTTCGGTGTCGGGTGGAGCCGAGGTTGCCGGTGGATCTCGCTGCCTCGACCGACGGTCCGCCGCGCTCGGGTGAGGACAACCCGCGAGAGACCCCGGGCCCGGAGTCCCGAGAGAATCCCGGCACGCTCACCGGGGGGACGGACGAGGGTGTCGGCTTTCCACGCAAACCCTCTTAGGGTCGTAGCGGCTCGTTCTCTCGATGGAGGTTCCGCCCGTACCTCCGCCGGCGACCCAGGCGGCGGATGGCTTGCTGCCGCCCGCGACGGTCCTCGAGCGATGCCCCTCCGGGATAGAGGGTCTCGATAGCATCCTTGAAGGGGGCATTCCCCGGGGCAACATGGTGCTCGTCGCCGGCAGCGTCGGCACCGGGAAGACGACCCTCTGCCTCGAGTTCCTGGTCCGTGGCGCGGAGCGAGGCGAGCGGTCGCTGTTCCTCTCCGTGACCGAGGCGTCCCGGAAGCTGATGCAGAACCTCTCGACGTTCGAGTTCTTCCACACGGACCTCGTCGAGAAGGGCTCGCTCGTGTTCATCGACCTACCGAAGGTCTACGACCGTCTCGGACTCGGCCGGGAGGAGATGACCACCGAGGAGATCGGGATTCTCCTTCGGACGATCCGCGACCTCGTCCGCTCGCTCGGGGTCAAGCGGCTCGTGCTGGACAGTCTGACCTCTGTCTGCTATCGGATCCGCCGGGAGGAGCAGATCCGCGATTTCATGCTCCGCATGGGTCAGGAGCTCAACGAGGCCGGCTGCACCTCGCTCCTGGTCTCGGAGATCGGGCCCACGCCGGGCCGCTACTCCCTGCACGGGGTGGAGGAGGCGATCGTCGACGGCGTCATCCTCCTGTCGAACCAGCATCGGATGGGCGACATCCTGCGGGTGCTCCAGATCATCAAGATGCGGGGCACGGCGCACTCCCACGCCCAGTTCGTCATTCAGCTGACCCCGATCGGGATGCTGATGGCGCCGCACCTCAAGGGCGGACGCGAAGGGGGCCCGTAGGCGATGGCCCCGACCGCCGACCTGGGCGAGCGGCTGCGAGCCTTGCCGAGCGGCAGCGCGGTCGCGCTCAAGCTCGACCCGCGCGAGTACGCGGACCACTACTTCGCCGTGCTGAACGCGACGTTGCGGGACGTCGGGAGCGAGACCGATGCGCACACCATCTACCTGACCGTGACCAATCCCGCCGCGTTCGTCTGGACCCTCGCCCAGGCGCTCGACGTTCCGCAGGACCGGATCTCGTTCGTGGATGCGATCAGCCACATCATGATGAACTACGCCAACCCGCTCCCCAACGCGACGTACGTCGAGAGTCCGCGCGCGCTCGAGGAGATCATGCTCCGGATCGAGTTCCTGCTTCGGAAGTTCCCCCATCCGCGGACGATCGTCGTCGTCGACAGCGTGAACTCGCTCGCCATCCACAACCAGCCCGTGCTCCTCTCCGAGTTCTTCCACATCCTCCTCAACAACCTGAAGGCGCGTCAGGTGCTGACGCTGGTCCTCGAGACCTCCGAGGAGGAGACCACGGGGCTCGAACAGATGCTCAACCTCGTCGTCGACGAAACGATCGACGTCGGGCGGATGGGACGCTGACCATGGCGGACCCCCAGCGGATCTTCGGAATCCCCGAGATCGACCAGCCGGTCTGGACGGCGCTTCCCCCCGGCTGGCTCGCGGTGCTCTCGGGCACTTCCGGGTCGGGGGCCCCACTGCTCGAGAAGCAGTTCGCGCACGCGGGCGTCGGGGAAGTCCCGGTGCTGTTCTACACCACGTACGAGCGAACGGAGGATGTCCGGAAGGCGTTCGACGACTTTGGATGGGACCCCGGGGAGATCAAGATTGTCAACCTCGCCGACGAGTACTTCGAGCGGGTCCTCGTCCGGGGACTCGAGATCGCGAAGGCCCGCGAGGGCGGCGTCTCGTTGAACGAGCTTGTCGACTCCCGACCGCAGGACCGTGCCCTCACCCCGTTCAGTCTGACGAACCGGATGCTCTCCGACCTCGCGAACATCGATAGCCCGTTCCGGATGGTCGTCGATTCGGTCGACTTCTTCCTCGAAGTGATGGAACCCCACGAGCTTACGACCGTTGCGCGCCAGATCCGCCACCGGTGCCAGACGATCGGTGGTCACGCGCTCATCACCGCGCACTCGATCGCCCACGAGCGCTCGGTCTTCGGTCTGCTCCAAGACCTCTCCGACCTCGTCTTCGAACTGAAGGCCGAGCCTCGGGTCGACCATTACGAACATAGCCTCTCCGTCGAGAAGGTCGGCAACCGTCCGGACCTGACCCGGATCTGGAACGCGCAGCTCGGCGAGGGCGGCTGGCAGGTGCTCGACCGCACCTCCCCGCGATAGCGGCCTACGGGACGGTAAGCTAACCTTTATCGGCCAATCCCGGCTGCTTTGGGCGAGGTCACGCAGCCGTGGAGGACGTCGTCATTCGAACCCTCGAGAAGGTGGAGCTCCGGGACCCGGTCCTCATCGAAGGTCTCCCGGGGGTCGGGAACGTCGGTAAGCTCGCCGCCGATTATCTTCGAGAGCAACTCCAGGCGAAGCCGCTCGCAACGATCTACTCGAAGTTCTTCCCTCCGCAGGTCTACGTGAGCGAGGAGGGGATCATCCGGCTCGTCTCGAACGACCTCCACTACTGGAAGGCACCTCCGTCCGCTCTTCGGGACATCCTGGTGCTCGGCGGAGACTACCAAGGGATCAGCCCCGAGGGCCAGTACGAGATCACCCAGCGGGTGCTCGACTACTGCCACGCGCTCGGTGTCCGCGAGGTGTTCACGCTCGCCGGTTTCGCGCAGGGACGGGTGA
>DATJVA010000033.1:0-25791 GCA_035502015.1 Thermoplasmata archaeon
GTCAGCGGACGCTTCGTATCAGGGTCCCGGCTGCTCACGGATGGTGGCCAACGTCTCGGCGAGCTCGCGGTGAACCTCGGTGAGGTCTGTGACCATCGACTTCGAATTGGGCGTATCGAGCGCGTCTAGAATCTCGAGCGACTCGAGGCAGAAGGCACGGATGCACCGGACGGAGCAGAACACGCCCCCACGGAACAGATCCTCCAAGGATGGGGGGATGCACGTGACTCCGAACACCGTCCCGCCGGGGGGGATACGGGTCCCGCACCGACACCGAACCGCGATGGGCGTTTGCGTCTGGAAGACCGGGGGACCTCGGAGGTGGGGTGTTGGCACCCATCCCCGGGCCGAACTCGACGACGAATCACGCGGCATAGGATGCACTGGCCACGAAACATGGCCGCCTCCCTGCACTGCCGTGCCGGTCCGAAGTCGTACCCGGCACGACCCAGACCGCGCGCCCGTTGCGCGCAGTCATTGTGCTACAACCTGTGTTCGCTGGGGACTTCCGGTTCGCTTACTTAACCGTTGGCGACGACAGGTAGACGCGCCGCAGTCACTTCGGCAGTTCCGGATTGAAGAGTTCCTCGCGGCGGTCATCGGACACTGGCTACCACAGGATCGATAGAGGTCTGGGTGGGCCCGTCGACCACATTTCGTACCGGCCCTTCCAGGATGCAGATGACCCCGCAGCCACGACACATCACGTGGCGGTAGATCACGGAATCCACCGCGTTACGCCGGGTCAGGTCAACCGGAGTACCGCAGGTCCGACAGGTGGGGGTGGGTTCCATGCCCGTGAGAGCATCGTGGCTGTGCATGGACCCCGACGTGGGGTCTCGAAACGGGCCGTTCTTAAGGTAGGAGGGTTGCGAGGGAGGGTGCTCGACCATCGGGGTGAGGTAGACCCGCCAGTCAAACCCCAGGAGTGAATCTCCGCCCTACCATTATACGGCGCCTCCACGTTCCGGCGAGAGTCGATCAGGCTTGGGAGAGAGAGCATGGGGTGGTGGGACGAGGTCCTGAAGAAGCCGTCAACCAACTGGACTTTCGAACCTCTCTCTACCGCGCAACTACCTGCCGGCACCGCAAGTCGATCGATTCAATCTGACGCGGACTACCTCAGCATGTTCGTAAGGTCGATGCGAGTACCCTACGTTCGTCAGGGGTTCAAACAGTTCTATGGGACCGTTCACAGTTTCATTTCGCTACCGCACCTGTCGGGGAGCATCGCTCAATTCGACGTGGTGACGACTCCCACGCAACTTCAGAACATCGACAAGACGGGCCTCAACCGCGTCATCTCGCTAAATCGTCGGATTCTCGGTCCGGTGCCATATCGCGGCGGTGATGTGAATCTGCAGGTCGGATTGTTTTCCGTAAAGTCTACCGATCTTGTGGGTCCGTATCTTAAGGTTCTTGAGGAGATGGCCAACGCCGCCGGAGTAAGTTTCGTAAAGACGGCAATGCCTTTCATCGGACCAATCATCGAGGGAATCAATCTGCTCGCAGGGGCCGGGAGCGACATCATGCTGGAGATTGGGTTGAGTAAGACCCTTGACAGCCCGCAAACGGGAGAGTTTGTCCTACTAGGCGCGAAGCAGGGCACTGTCAATGTGTCGTCGTTAAGGGTCGACCTCAACTACGTGTTGTTGGACGAGAAGGGCAATCCGGTGGAAGCCTACCCTTACATCGTCCTCGGCGTTCAAGCCGCCCCGAACCGCGATGACTGGTTCAATATTCCGGATGTGAAAGACGCCTATGCCTCGTTCAATGAGCGAGTGAGGAAGGGCGACCTATCCGGTGCAAAGTCGGAACTTGCGAACTTCAAGCGGACTGCAATCACCAGTCCCGACCTGCTCACGTCCGACGCAATCAGGCTGGGGTTGAAGGTTGAGGGTCTATTGAAAGACGCCCAGCAGCCGATCGAGGTGGGAACCGCCGACGTGGCAACCAAGAGCTTTGCTGACATGACCGCGGACAGGTTGGGTGTCGCCGAAGTCTCAGAGGAAGGTCAATCTGCCCCAGAGGCCCTACGGCTCATCACCGGCCCGGATTTCAAGGACGTTCTGACGTCACTGAAATCATCGAGGAAAGCCTCTCGGAAGCATGTTCGTAAGGCTCTCCGGAAGGGCTTCGCACTTCCTGAGCTCTCGGAACTCCGACTTTACGACTAGATCGGCCGGCCCTTGTCCCGCGCACTGACTGCGGTTCCGTCTCTGGACGAACCCCGCGAATTCGTCCGCTCGATCAGGCGGGTAAGCCCCCACGACTCGGCCGCGCGCGTCCCACTTCACACCGATGCGGTAGCACCACACCGTTCTCGAACGTTATATCGGGCGTTCGGGTGACAAGCCCCGGTTTGTCCGCTCCAATGCCGGCCGCTTGCCATCGATGCGGCGAGCCGATGCAGCCGGGTTGGATTACAGTCCAGGCACTCGGCTGGATCCCCGAAGACGAAAAGGAGACGAGTACGCTCCGGCTCCACCGCGAGGTCCTCGCGCCTGCGCAAGCGTTGAAGACTCTCCGAATCCCCGCAGTCCGATGCCGAAAGTGCGAGATCTTGATCCTTGATTACGCGCCCCAGGGACTGGTCTACCACCTCTAGTCAGTCGGCACCCTCCTCGCGGTCGTCCATCGCCCGCGCGCTGCTTGCGGTCCTCCATCGGTCGCGCGCGTCCCTCATGATGGTCGCGTGGAACGGCGGCAGTTACACAAGGAACAGGAGGGCTAGGGTTAACCCAGCAATCGCGAGAGACTCGATTACGAGGGCAGTCGTAAGCCGGATCATTCGGCCCGTCGACCGGTCAAGAGACTGAGTGAGGGTGACAAGTCGGCTCGAGGACCGACTCAAGGACTCGGTTGCCTCCTGAATGTCTTCCAGACTCGAGGTGGACAGAAGGTTCAGAAACGTGTCAACGTGGGCCAGAATTCGGCACATCTAATCGCGGACCTGCGGATTGCCTTCAATTACGGTGGGTCCGATACCAGCATTCGTAGCGACGTGCAGCCATCGCTTCGAAAGGGTCGGCAACGAATAAACCTCACCGAACTCAAATAAGTCGGGCGTCGTCGGGGGGGTGCGGGTCGCAATGCTTCGTGTTGGAGAACGCCGCGTGGAGAACGGGCCAATCGAAAGTGAAGCCACCTGCTGATTACCTCCGGGCAGAGTGTTTGTTCTCGCGATGCCTAACTCTCCGGCGGAGCCCGTGTTGTCTTCGTGTACGGTGAAGGTCTCGATGTCTCGCTAAAGGAAGGTCCGGTGGGCGCATTCCCCTATTCGTTCGATCGGGTAGCAACGATCTACGACCAGTCTCGTTGGTTGCCGGACGAGGTGGTTGCACGAATCGTCTCCGAGATTTCCGGCATTCACCCGGGCGGTCGATTGTTGGAGGTGGGCGTTGGAACCGGCCGACTTTCGATACCCCTTCAACGTGCCGGCCTGCCAGTAGTGGGAACGGATGTCTCCTCCCAAATGATCTGCCTTGGAGTCAAGAAGGGCGCCCGTGGATTGCTCCTTGCGGATGCCCTCCACCTCCCGTTCATCGATAAGACAATTGGAACCGCTATGACCAATCGTGTGCTCCACCTACTTGCCGACTGGCGGATGGCGCTCCGCGAAGTTTGCCGGGTCACTAGAGATACCTACCTCAGTGTGCTCGAACGCGAATCGGCCGACCCCGACGTGGACGCCGAGTACTCTCGGCTTGTAGAGGCCGCGGGAGGAGAGACGAAACGTCCAGGAATCTACGAACGCGACCTGGCGGCCCGTCTTCCTCCCGAGAAACGCATCCGCATCGGGACGGTGACGGCAAAAGTGCCGGCGTCGGAGGTGATCTCGATGCTGGAGAGGAGGGTCTATTCCAGCCAATGGAGGATTCCGGAGCCTTCCCACCATGAGGCCATCGAGTCCGTGCGTGAGCAATTTGACGGCATGACGGTCACGACGCGCAACGAAGTGGAGATCGTCGTCTGGAGTGTCCAGCGACTGGGCGGCTATGTCGACGCGGACCAGCTCGGAACCTGACCCAATCCGAACAACGCGCCGTTCCCCGAGTGCCCTCGGCGAGGACTCGGGGAGCTCGCAGACCGGGAATCCATCTCGAAACGGTAGGTCGACCGAGCCTTGGCTACCCGAAGCGCTCGGAGGGCCCTCATCTCATCCGTGATGTGCTTCTGGTCCCGCTGGACTCGTCACAGATGTACCTTGGGAACGATCCAGCTCACCGATCCGATCCTTCGTGTTGGACCCCCTGTTCTGTGGCCATTGATCGACGGGTCGGAAATCACCGGTTTGCGTGAGACCCGCCAGGAACAGTCCGCCGAGCGGATTCGCGCCAATCCTTCGGCGATCGCACCGTTCAGCGATGCCGTTTTCCTTGAGCGATGCATCTTCTTCTCGGTGCCGGAGCCTACGTCTTCAAGCCCGGACCCCGAACGGCAAGTTGTCGACCTACCAAGGAAGCCCCGAACGCCGCGTGCCGCCGGTCCAAGATGGCACTCGATGACATCGAGTGGACGAGACTCTGCAACGCGAACATCTTTCGTGAGAGGTCCATTCGGCCGCGCAGAATTCGAGGACGCTGGGGGCTCGAACGTTGCCCCGGTGGTGGTCGTGCGGTCAGTATCCCTGTCCTCGTTCCCTTCGGCGTCTTGGAGAATCCCGACGTGTCCGGGAAGCCTGATGCTCTCGAGAGGATTTCCAACGGAAGACCGAACGACCCCGTGGCCGATCCCCGCGTGAGCAGACCGGCCAAACGGAGTTTAATCTGCGGCCACTCTGAATCCAGGATGGAAAAGCGTGCCGAGTCGCGTGGGATCATCTCCACAGCGAGACGATGGAACCGAAGGACTCCCTCGAACGTGGCGCCAAGGCGTAGGATGGCCGTGCGGGACCGCCCGTTTCGTATGTCCGTATGTAAGCAAACTCGGCAGACCTTCCACGTGTCGAACGCATGGGAAAGGAGAAGGAATTTCGACTCAGTGTTGACCGCGTTCAGGGCGCGGGACCGAGGGCTGGCCTAACGTCTCGACCTCCCTAAGGATGCAAGTTTAAGGGTGACAACTCGATTCCCCCGTTGATGATTCGCGGAACTCTCATCACGGAAAGCATTCGACCTGGTTCGAGCTTGAAAGGGATTCCCCTCACTCTGACCGAGATATCTCGCGATGTCGCAGCCAACGCCACCCCGGACCAACCGCCCATTTGGACGGGGATCGAATTCGAATCGACAGAGGATCCTACGCGGTTGTCAGATGCGTTGGCGGCGGTGCTCGATGATAAGCCGTTCGTCTGGTATTGTAACTTCACTGCGGGAGACGAGGTTTTCGTCGTCTATCCGAAAAGGGCATTTCGGTATCGACGTGGTGATGCACAACAACGGCGAGAAGCTCAAGATTATGGTCGGTCTCGAGGAGTCCCTCCCTCACAGCTCGACTGGACGGAGTGATTTCGGAGCCCAACGAGCGGCATGCTTCGCTCGCCGCGAACTTGATGTGAGGCGCGCGCGGCCGATTGAGACCGCGACAAGCGCGGGGGCGAGCCGAACACGAGGCAGAACAACGCGAACACAGTCCGCCGGTCGTTTCGGCCAATGGTTCCCCGATCACGCGAGGGGGCCCGAGCAAAGTGCTAGATTATAGTCGAAGGGAACTGTCGAGTCATCGAGCTCCCCTAGGATTCGACTGGCCGCCATGAAACGTCGCGAATCGGCGCCATCTGCCGCATCGTTGGTCTCGTGGGAAGGAGTGAGAGCCTTTCGATTGCGCCGGCATCACCTCGACCAAAGGGGTTCTCGCAACTCCCTGCCCGTCATCATAGGAGACATGGGAGGCGCTCAGGCGCAGGTTCTGTCGGCCGCCGAACTCTCTGTCTGGGCCCGCGTGCATGGTCTACGAAAGGGAGACGTCGAGACAGCACTCTGGAGAAACCGGACCCTCGCGAAGGCATGGTCCATGCGGAGGACCATGCATCTTCTGCCCTCCACAGAGCTGGCCGCCTTTGTGAGAGGATCCGCTCGGCGGGCCGAGAAGGAGATGCGATGGGTCCTCAGGCACGGGATTTCTGAGACCACCCTTGAGCAGGTCCTACAAGTCGCTCTTTCTAGTTTGGATGAGCCAATCACTAGAACCGAGATGGCAGAGCGGGTGTGCAAGAGGCTCGCGTTACCTATGCGGTGGGAGGCCGCCGGCGGTTGGGGGAGCGACCGAAAGGTGCCCTGTGTTTCGATAGGCCGGCGGTACCTCCCCGCGGGGTACATCGTGCATCTATTGGGTGCCCGGGCCGTGGTCTGTTCGGGACCCAATGAAGGGGACGAGGCGACCTTCGTTCGCGCCGAAGAGTGGCTCCCCGAATGGCACGATATGCAGCCGGTGGAGGCTGAGGACGAGATTCTGAGACGGTACCTGCGTTCCTTCGGACCCGCGACGGTCCAAGACTTCGTGGCATGGACTGGGATGACGCTCGCGGACGCAAGGGGGATCTGGGCGCGACAAGCAGAAGACCTGGCACTCGTCAACGTCGAAGGCTGGCCGGCATGGATACTTCGCCGGGATCTCTCGGACCTTAAGGATGCGGCAATCGAGCGGCCTACGGTTCGCTTGCTCCCGTACTTTGATTCCTTCCTCCTCGGCCATGTTAGGAGAGAACACCTTGTCGAGTCGATCCACCATCGGAGGGTTTATCGAAACCAAGGATGGATCGCTCCCGTTGTTCTCGTAGACGGAAAGGTCGAGGGAGTCTGGGAACAGCATCGCGATGGTGACCGCCTAAACGTACGGGTCGAACCGTTCGGCCGACTTTCACGCATTGTGGCGTCGGCAATCAAAGGAGAAGCAGATGAACTGGGTCGATTCGCTGGTTCCTTAAGAGTTAGTGTCGCTTTTCATCGAACAAGCTGAGCCTCCGTAGGCGGACCGCGACGGCGATTCGCCTGGGGACTCGCGCTCGCCCCGTGTCTCGCGTCCCGGTCGCGGAACGAGTTCGCGGTCGAAGGAGTTTCGGAGGCGCGTTGCGCGCTCATTGCCATCATCGATGCGAAGCAAGCGCGCAGGCCGTCGCGGAGCGGCGCGAGCGACGCGGACGGCCGTGTCCTCATGATGGCGGCGCGGGGGGCCGCGGCGGCGACGCCTTCATGAAGGACGCGCGCGGTCGATGCGGGACGGCAAGGAGCGCGAGGCGACCGTCGGAGCGAAGCGGCAACCAATAGTCGAAGCTTCTTCTCGGAGCGTCGGCCTTGGTTAGCACACCGGAAGAGTTAATCCAGCCGGATAGTTTGAAGTGCATGGCTCCGACGCCGACCACGAGCTTGGCTGGCAAGATCGCGTTGGTGACCGGCGGTGCGGCCGGCATCGGACATTCTACTGCCGAGGAACTGCGGAGGGTAGGATCGAAAGTAGTCATTGCCGACATCGACGCCGAGTCCGGGAAAGAAGTGGCTCGACGTATCGACGGCACGTTTGTTGAAGCGGACATGACCACCGAAAATGGGCGTTAGAACAGTGTTCGCCCATGTCCAGAAGCGAGGAGATGGGCTTGATGTGTTGGTCAACAACGCGGGGGGTACTACGGCCCCGCATTTCCCGGACGCTCCACTCGAACACTGGTCCCGGACCATCGACCTCAATCTGCGCGGGCCGATGCTCGCATCCCAACTGGCGATACCTTTGATGGCACGACGTGGCGGCGGGACAATCGTCAATGTTGCGTCCGTCGCTGGGTTGGGGTGGGGCGCACACTCTTCTCCTGAGTACGCCGCTGCAAAGGCGGGACTCGTTCGACTCACTTCGGCCCTTGCACCACTTCAAGAGAAGCTTGGAATTCGCGTGCATTGCATCTGCCCGGATTAGGTCGATACACCCTCCTCCCGGCGTGTTCGACTGAAGATGTCCCCCGCCGACCTCGCCGGGCTTCCCCCGATTCTAGCCCCCGCAGATGTGGCGAAGGTAATCGTGATTCTCCTAAAGGACGCGGACTCAACGGGGAAGGTCATCGTTCTGCGAGGGGGGTTCCCTCCGAGGGTACTCCCTCCGTCTGACTGGAAGTCGCTCTAGCCGCGGCGTGCTCATCAACGCGGAGTGAGCGCGGAGGCCGCCACAGGAGCGATTCGAGCGACAGGGGCGGCCATGCCCTCTTCATGCTTGCCGAGCGAGCGTTAGCGCGCAAGGAAACGGCCGAGCGGATTCATAGCGTACGCTTGAAAACGGACGCGGGTTCGTCGATATGACACCGATGAGCACCAATCACCGAACAAGCGCGCACCAAATCGAGCCGGTATCCATCTCCACAGGGATAGTGGTCTTCGACGACGTGGAGGAACTCGACTTCATCGGCCCTTGGGAGGTGTTTGGAGTCGCAAATCGCCTCCATCCCGACTCGTTTCCGACACGGCTTCTCGGCTTGGAACTGAAGAGGCTTCGTGGAAGATACGGATTGACAATCGACGCGGATGGATTGTTGTACGATTCACCTTTGCCGCGACTCCTCGTGATCCCGGGGGGCCCGGGCACACGGAAGGTGATGCGGGACTCCCGGCTACTTTCCCACCTGAAGGAGGCAAGTGCCGACGGAGTTCTGCTAGCCTCCGTCTGCACGGGCGCGTTGGTTCTGGCTGCCGCCGGCCTTCTGGACGGCAAGTCGGCAACCACTCACGCGTCCGCACTCGACGAATTGAGTGCATTTCCGAAAGTGACCGTGGTGAGACAACGATTCGTCGATACCGGCGAGATTGTGACAGCCGCGGGAATCTCTGCTGGGATTGACATGTCGCTACACTTGGTCGGCCGGTTCCTCGGAAAAGAGGTGGCTGAAAGTGTCGCTTCCAGGATGGAGTATTCACCCGCGATGACCTAACCTTAGCGACCGGGCGTTGGGATGCATTCCGCGTAGTTTCATCGGGTGGGGTGAGGCGAGCGCCGCCCACGTTGTGATCGCGATTGGCGCTTGGGGGTGCGTGGCAAGCCCGGAGAGAAAACAGTCTCCGTTGTATCTTCCCTGCGGTAGGACTCAACGTCTATCGGGCGGGGTCGTCAGATGGGAGGAGTCTACCATCGTCGTGGAGGGTTCATGGCCGACTAAAAAGTTCACTGAATTCGCGATGTAGCACATCCGGTGGGCACGCTCGTGGAGTTCAGTGGCGTGGGTCGGAGATCCGCGACTGATGGTCACTTTGGGGTGCAGGGTGACGCGAGTGAAGCGTCCCGAACCATCGGGGCCCGACTCCATCACCCCCTCTGCGTCATCGGTGTACTGCTCGACGACGATTCCCGCGTCCGCGCATAGGTGCAGATACCACAGCATGTGGCACGAGGACAGAATCGCGACCAGCAACTCTTCGGGATTGTAACGGGCAGGGTTACCACGGAACTCCGGGTCGGAAGAGCCGATGAGCGGAGTCTTTCCGGGAAAGGTCACGACGTGGTCTCGATCGTACGCGCGATAATCACTAGTCCCTTCACCGCGGTTTCCAACCCACTCCATACGTGCTCGGTAGTGGTGTGATTTCGTCATGGCTCCGTGCTCCAAGTCGAGAGCATCTCCTGTATATGGCGACTGTTGTGAAGCACGGACTGATCGATAACTTGAACCTGTACTGGGGGTGAATCGGGTTCGCTTCGAAACTGGGACGACCCCACTTTCATCCCACGGGTAGGAAACGCACGTGCCATTTAGACGCGGACGCTTACAGTCTTCGATTCTTTGGAGGCGAAGCTCCATCCGCAAGCTTCACTGGCACTGGGGTTGCCACGCTGCCCTTAGTCCTTCGACAGGGTCGCTGAAATGTCTGACGAGACTCGACCCATTCTCCGGAGGTGATCGAGCGGTTCGTCACTACGATTCGTGCGTTGAAACGAGGGGACCAAGTGCTCGAGGAGACCATGTGGCCTTACACTAGTGCGGGGAGAAACTCCGCCATCCGACGAATCGAGCTGACACGGGCGACATTTACATAACTCTGCGCGCGGGAAGGATCCAAGTGACTCGACAGAGCCGGGCGAGTCACTACTTTGGCCCAAGTCCCTCCTGACCGTACACTTTCTGAAATCGGCTCCACGATCTCCGCCGGACTTCTTCCTCCGTAAGCCCTGTCGAGTACGCGGGAGAGATGAGAGGAGCCAACGCATCGACTCCGACCAAGACAATCGAGCGGATCCTTGCCGGCGCGTCGGGCAGTTGCCGCTCCTCGAAGAAACGGACTCCCTCCCGGAACCGGTCTCCCAGATGCAGGACTTCAGCTTGCCCTCGGAAACGCCAGCCCTTCCTGCTAACCGGGTCGACCACGCAAACCTCTGATCGCGGGTCGTGCTCGAGGTTTCGGACCGTCGTCGGTGAAGCGAGGTCGGCGAAGACCAAGTGCTCCTCGTCCCAAATCGTGACTGTCCCTTTCGGGGATACGTTGGGGGAGCCGTCCAGGTTCACGGTGGCGACGAATCCCAACCTCTGTTCTTCAACGAATCGTCGGACCTGTTCCGGAATTTGCACCATCCCCCTCCTCGCCTGTCGTCCAACATCCTGCAGACGCTCCCGGCCTAAATCTCTCCCGTAGAGGTGACTGGCAGCGCCGAAGGAACGCCCTTGTGAGCGGCTCGTCCGGTGAATAGAGGATTACGACAGCATCCGAGCGGCATAGAGGGCGTAGACGGCGGCACAGCGCCGCATCGCAGCCTCGTCGACGTACTCGATGGGGCCGTGAGAGACGTCCAGACGCCCCGGACCGTAGGAGAAGGCTGGGATTCCGAGCTGTGTGTACCATCGGGTCTCCAGAATGCCCGCACACATCTCGAATCGTGGTGCCGTGCCCTCTACCTCTTCGATGCAGCGCGCGAGCGACTCTCCGGCGGGGTGGTCTTTCCGGGTAGACGCAGCAGGCTGGAATTGTGTCACTTCGACCATTGCACGGGTGCTGTTTGATTCGGCGGCTTGGCGGATTATCTCTTTCATCAGCTCTAGCTCAGTCTCGAGGTTCTCCTCCGGGTTGAATCGGCCATCGACTGTGAACCACGATGACCCTGGAACCACATTGAAGCTCGAACCACTACCTGATTGGCCGCCTATCACGAGCATCGAGCCGCGCGCATCATGGCTTTCCACGTCGAAGCTCGTATGCCTCTCCGCCATCTCGTGCGCGTATGGCTCGAGCGACTGTGCGATTCGGATCATGCGTTGGAATGCGTTCACGCCGAGGTATGCTTGTCCGACATGGGCCTCACGTCCCGGAACGCTCACACGCAGGCTGATTGCGCCGCGAGCCGCGTTCCAGATCTGTCCCCCGCTCGGCTCGGCGGTCACCATGGCTACCGCCGCAGGGTCGATCAGACCCGACTCTCGCAGAAATCCCGAGCCTGCGACGCTCCCGGTCTCTTCGTCGCATACGAAGTGTAGGACGATCCTACCGTCAGCGATCTTACCCAGCGTCTGGGCGGCTGCCGCACCGTAGAGCATGCTTACCAATCCGCCTTTCATGTCCGCTGAGCCGCGACCGACGATCTTGCCCTCACGCCGAACGGCCGAAAACTGGTGCTGGTCCTGTGCCGGAACAACATCAAAGTGGCCGTGAAAGTACATGATTCTTGGACCCTCACCGACCGTCGCGCGCATGATACAGGGATCCTCGAGCGAGCCGGAGGGAGAGAGGGGGAGGATTTCCGACTTCAGGCCCAGGTACTCCATCTGAGAAAGGAGCGCCCCAGCGCAGCGCCGCAGACCTCGACCCGGTGGATTCTCAGTGTCTTCAGCGATGAGACGAGTCAAAAACTCCGCCATCTCGTCGGCTCGATCCTCGACCCACTCCCGGATTTGTCCGATTCGTTCGCCTTCGAGCGCCATTACTCTCCTCTCTTGTGCTGCGACATCCTCGCGCGCGCGCCGGATGAGCGACGCGAGTCCCGTGCGCCGGCAGTCTCGTCATTCCCAGGCCGACTTTCCACTCTTTCACCGGGCCAATCCTTCTTGACGGTCCCTGAGATCGGTGTCCTCGAGGTAACTCGACCTGGGGTCGCGAGTGGCTCACCTGTCTTCTCCCCCGGGAGGATTTTCGTCAAACCGATGATACCTCGGTAGGCACAGGGTGGACTGTTGGGGCCGCTCACGGAAGGACGGCTTCGCTGGGGAATCCCTCGCGCCGGCGTCGCCCCCAGCAAACGCTCAACAACGTTTAGCGCATGCACGAGCCTAAGCCGTTCTGCGGGTGTCAATCCGGTGATTACTCTGCCGATAATCTCCTGGGAACGCTGGTCGACAAGGGCAGCCTCACACTGACCTTTACCCGTCAGGCGAATGATGGACTCCCGGCGATCTGCCGAGGACTGGGAGCGAGAGATTACCGCACTTCGCTCAAGCGATTTGAGCAGTCGGCTTAGGTAACCCGCATCTACTTCGAGGAACCGAGCCACGTCGGAAGCGGTGCATGCTCCTCGGAGTGAGAGTTCGTAGATGACTCGGGCCTCAGTTACGGAGTGGCGAGTCCCTAAGTAGTCCTTTTCGAGGACGCCGATTTTCGAAGTGTAGAATCGATTGAACCGGCGAACGTCCTCCACGCACTTTGCAAAGATTGAAGGATGTCTTGCCATCGGTCTACGATGTGCGTCCAGAAGTCCATGTGCGATAAATACTTGCCTGCGTCAACTATTACCCTTCTGGTCGCTACGCTCCCTGTGCTCGCACCGATGCCCGCCGGTCCATCGATTATCCGGGTCAGTGCGCCGCGTTCAATGTGGCGACTTGCCCCCGGCCTGTCACCCCACGCATCTGCCGGCGACCGACTCACCAAGCGTGCGGTCTCCTCGTTGCACCCCAAGAGGTCTTTGATTGACCGATTGGATGAAATCGCCTTCACCGGAGCCTTCGCCCTCGCCGCGATCCGCGAGCGGACGGACTCGGAGTTCGTCACAAGCCGGCTACGAGGGGACGACGCCCCGACCCTCTCAGTCACTGCCACGGACGAGCGAGAGTTCCTCGTATCCGGATATGAGTTCGCGGCCCGGGGGTTCCTGCGGTACTTTGAGACCCATGGATTGATCGGTCCGGGGGTTCGTTGAGGACGTTCGACCGATCCGAGCGACGGTCGGCGGCCACGTCCCTCCTCCTCGCTCGAATCGTCTACGCGTTCAACTGGTTCAACATCGGAGCGGTCCTCCCGATCTTGGGAAGACAGCTCCCCGCCTCGACCTTCGAGCTCGGCCTCATCCTCGGAGCGTTCCTCCTCGGTGCCGGGGTGTTCCAGGTCCCGGCCGGGATCGCCGCGTTGCGCTGGGGTAACCGGACGGTCTCGATCTTCGCCCTGTTCCTGATGGCGGCCTTCTCGCTCGCGTCGGCGTTCTCTCCGAACTGGATCGTCCTTGCCCTCCTCCGCTTTGGGGCCGGGGCAGGCGCGTCGTTCTTCTTCGCCCCGGCGCTCGGGCTCGTGACCTCCTTCTACCCGGTCGGTGCCCGCGGCCCCGTGATCGGGCTCTATAACGCGGGGTTCAGCATCGGCTCGGGCGCGGGGCTCTTCGGCGGGGCCCTCGTCGGCGAGTGGTTCGGCTGGCCAGCGGCCCTGCTAGTCGGCGGGGTTCTCTTGCTCGCGGTGGCAATCCTCGGACTGCTGAAGCTCCCCCGTCCGACCCTGGCCCCCGAACGCCGGGAATGGAGGAGGATCTGGAACGCGACGACCCCGGTCCTGCGCTCCCGGTCAATCTGGGCGCTCTCCGTCGGCACTGCCGGGCTCTGGGCTGCGTACTACATCGCGGCCCAATACTTCATCGACTTCACGAGCTCGGTCCACCCCGGCTGGTCGACCGCGCTGGCTGCCGCGCTACCGACCGTCATGATCGTCCTCGAGATCCCGGGCGGGCCGCTCGGAGGATGGCTGGGAGAACGAGCGGGGGAGATGCAGCGCCAGCTCCTGTACTGGGGGATCGCCTGCGGGGTCGGCATCCTCCTGATCCCGTACGTTCCGATTCTGGGGCTCGTCGCGCTCTTCGCCTTCTTGGGTTTCGCCGACGGAATCGTCTTCGCGATACTCTATCTCCTCCCGTCGTACCTGCCCGAGACGCACGGGGAAACGCTTACACTCGGCGTCTCGTTCATCGATTCAATCCAGATCTTCCTCGGCAGCGGCCTCGCGATCGCGTTCGGTTATCTCGCGGAGGTCGACGGCTACACGGTGGCGTGGTGGTTCGCCGGCGGGATCGCGCTGGCTCCTCTCACCTTGCTCTTCTGGGTCGGTGATCGCCGGGAGAGAGCCGCGAGCCTCGCAATCCCCCGACCCGCCGTCGCGCGGCCGGTTCGGGTACCGAATCGACCAAGGTGAATAGGTTCGTCGGGTGGCCCTCGACCGGATAACCGATGGTCAGGGCGATCGGACCGGCCGAGTCCGCGCCGGCGCGGACCTCGAGCTCGGCCGCCCGGGTACCAAGCTCCATCAGATTCCGGTGCATCGGGGCGGGCAGCCCGATGACGCCCTCGACGAGGGGGAGATGCCGCCGTGTCCCTCGGAGTTCCATCCGGGTCAAAGTAGTTTTACCAAGGGTAGCCTGCGTTCCCTTGGACAAGATACGGCTTGGGCACCTAAGTGAGGACCCCCGTGAGCGACTGACCCGTGGTGCGACTTTCGGCGCGCGTTAGGGTGATTTTCAGGCGGTAAGCGCGCCCGGGCGTCCTCGCGACCACTGCATAAGCGCGCGCTACCTGCCCCCGCACATCGCGAAGCCCCCGCTCCGCTTCCAGTTCGTCCTCCTCTCGCCAGTCGTCCGGGGGACCGCTCGTGAACCTGACAAGGCCAAAGCGCCGCGTCGGGGTCGCGATCCCTCTTCGTCCCTGTCCAGGCCGGGGAACGTGATACGCGATTCGAAGCGCATCCGCGACCTATCTGGAGCCCCCCGAACAGGGTCGGACACGACGACCGGAGTGGTTATGGCTACCCCGTCGGGCGGCCGGGGCGGCCTCGGTCCACGCGGGGGCTCCTGCCGGCCGAAGCACGGGGCCCGGAGATCCAACCGCGAGGTGCACGTTAGTGGAGCCAACGGTCTCGGCTCAGATTTTGGTCGAACCGGAGTCCGTCTGCGCGACGCTGAGTAGTGCGACGACAGCCCGCGTAGGCGCTCGTGAGCTGGGACACGCCGGAGAGGTTCACACGGATTACGCGCGCCGTAGTCCAATCCAGATCGGACTTGCCAGGTCAGGGCCAAGACAGCGATCGGCGCCTGTGGGGGGTGAGACTCAAAAGACCGCGGCCCCAGGTCGGGCCTTGGGAAGGTCGATCGAAACACCCACGTTCCGCGTCTCCGCTAGTTCATACATCATCTCAGCGACGACCAACTCCTCCCACGCCGCACCGGTATTGATGATGAGCCGGGTGGAGCTTCGTTGGCGGGCCGTCCCGTCCGTGATGCCGGCCCCGAGAGGTCGCAACTTCTCTCGACGCGCCTCTGTCTCGAACAGGGTTCCGGGGCCGCTCGCCTGGGAGACACTGTCCGTCCACACGCGAGACAACGAGTCCAATATCCGGCCTTCGATCTCGGGGCGTCGGTACGCGCTGATGCTCAGAAGAAGTTTCGGCTGCGCGACCATTTCGCTAGTGACGATAGTGTTCTCCGCCGAGGTCACGAGCACGGTCGCCGGCACACTGCGAACTACCTCGCCGGAGTCTGCCGCCAGTTCGATTCGTAGTCCGAGTACCCGGTCCGCCCACTCTCGAAACGCAGCTCGTCGGGTCGGGTCCGGGCTCCACGCCACCACTCGACAAAGTCGGGTCACTGACGCGATGCATGCCAGGGCGTTGCGGGCCTGGTCACCCGTGCCGATTAGTCCCAGCTCGTGCAGGTCTGGCTCGGCAAGGCGCAAGGCAGCGGCGAGGGCGGCACCGGTGCGGAGGTTGCCCACGATTCGCCCGACAAACACCGCCCGAACGTCCATTGCGGAGTACCCATAGAGCACGATGACCTGCTCCCCACGATCGTACCCTTCACCGTTGTACGCATAGGAACGGTACCCAAGAATGTCTCTCGGCGGAATCGCGGCTCCTTGCCAAGCCAGCGATACGCTCCCGACGTTGAAGCGGCTCCGTGGAAACGGAGTTACCTCCCCGCGGCTGTCGGCTCGGTACCCTTCTTGGATACATGCAACCGCAGCAGGGATATCGATCAATCCTTGGACGTCCTGATCTCGCAAAAGCCGCATGCCGACCCCATTCGCCTAGCTACAACACTCGCCCTTATACGACTGCAACTTCGGGGCTCGCACCTTTCGCCCTCGGTCTTCTTGGGCGCGCCACCTGCGATTTTCGCCACGATCACCAGCGCTCAAGGTTAGCGGCGAGGATGCGTACGCCCGATGACGGGACGCACGGTGCTCATGTTCTGCGCGTGACGGGCCTGAACCGAAGTAGGACCTAGGAGCTCCTCCAGGGTGGTGACCTGACTGCCGCCAGAGAGAGCTCGGAAAGATGACAGGCAGAGGTGTGGTTGCAATCTCACTATCCGATCCCCTTCCCTCCGCGGACAGTCCATCGTACAGCCGAAGGCTTCCACTGATCATCGGTACGGCTTCCTCCGCGAACTTTCGGGTGGTCGGATCGTTCTTGGCCCGGTCAGGGGCTTCCTTGCTCGTCCAAACGGCGAGAACCCGTATCTCGTCCGGATCGTCTGCAGACTGACCTATGATGTAGAGTAGACATTCGGGCACGGACGCGACCGAGTCCGCTGCTCGCGCAGCCTGACTTAAGTAGAGTGCGGTAGTTGCTGAGCGCATGTCCCCCGGCCAGGCCCGACGCGTAGGGATCCTGGTCTTCGACGAGGTGGAGGAACTGGACTTCGTGGGTCCGTGGGAAGTATTCGGGCAGGCGGAGCGGGTCTCCCCGGGGTCCTTCGAGACCGAGCTCCTCTCTCTCGACGGCAAAGGGATTCGAGCCGCGTACGGTCTCAAGGTGGAGGTGATGGCCGCGGCTCGGGATGCGCTCCCGTTGGACGTGGTGATCGTGCCCGGCGGGAAGGGTGCACGGAGAGTGATGAAAAGCCCGGAGATGCTCGAATTCCTTCGTGGCGTGCACCCGGCTAAGACTGTGGTCGCGTCGGTGTGTACGGGGGCTCTGGTCCTCGCGGCCGCGGGTATTCTCGATGGCAAGCGGGCTACGACGCATTGGGCCGCCCTCGAGGACCTGCGGGCGTTCCCCAGGATCACGGTCGACCACCGAAGGTACATCGACCTCGGAGACGTGGTGACCTCAGCAGGGATCTCTGCCGGAATCGACATGGCGCTCCACCTGGTTGAGCGGTTCCTCGGAAAGGAGAAGGCCTCGGAGGTCGCCAAGAGGATGGAGTATCCTGGGGAGCTCTCCGAGGGAGTACCCGAGGGAGTACCCCGAGCCTGAGCGCCGACCCCCACCACGGGGGGAGGGGATAGTGCACAACAAGGAAGGTGGGCCTCCCAGCCGTCACTCTCCTCCGAGTCCGGGAGGGAGGCCACGCCCCTAGTCCAGATATCACTCATATGGTCGATTGGTGGGGGTGATGACCCGGGCGGCTCCGCCGATTATGATCAGAGCCCCAGCGATTTCGTACAGACTCACCGTCTCACGAGATATCCCGAGCCGATACCAGTGCCCACCAGCGACAGGAGATAGGCCCCGACGTTGGTCCGGACGGGTCCCATTCGATGGTGGAGCGTGTAGTGGACAAAGTATTGCGTCACTGACGAGAAAACGAGGAGGACCGCCTCTAACACTGCAGAGGGCTTCGATTCTCGTAGGCGTAGGCTGCGGTTCGAAACGTCCTAACATCGCCTCCGCTCCTCGGCTCCTAGATTGGGTCGGGGGACATTCTGATTGCGTCCTACGTTCAATGAGGCCATCGGCCGCTACTCTGTCGCACCACAGCGTGTCGGTCCGGCTTGGGTGTCGCGGCCGTCACCCGCTCTGCCTTCGCACAACGCGATTGCGTAGTCGGTTAACGTGAGCGAGTGGTCTACTCGGATTTAGCAAGACAACATGTGCCGTTGTAGAATTGATTGATGGTGTCCGGAGGAGCAACGCCCCCCCGCAGTCAGTCGGGTCAGCAATACTCAGATTGTCGGACTCACTCTGGCAATCGCGGGAATCTTGTTGCTCACCTTGGTTGTGGTGTCATCATCTGATCGAGTCGCTCTCTGCTCTCCTCCACCTACACCGTATGGCCCCAGCGGATGCGTGACTGGACCGCCCTTCGAGGTCTGCTGGTCAGGGATACCTTTCGTCTTTGGATCCCGGCGAATCGTCCTCATCCTTGGGGCGGTTCTGCTTGCACGCGGGTGGTTGAAGGAATGAACCTGATTGGCGCGGACCTGTTCTTGGTCCATCGCGGAGGACAAGTCTCTTCGGTACGAAGGTCCGCGCGACGACGTTCTTAAGTATCGTGGCCTGACCTACCTCGCTCTGATCGCGGTCATGGCATCGGCCGGCTGCGGCCGGATTTCCATGGCGTCCATCTAACGAGGGCGACGTACCACGGTTACCCTGTTGCAGTCCGGCCCTCCCGATAATCACTTTCAAGTCCCTCGATGATTCGGTCCCAGTACACGTCGAGGCGATCCCGAAGCTCGGACCTCGAGGGATGCGTGGGTGTCATCCATCGTTCGAGGATGGCCACTTCGATACGAGTCTTTCTCGGGGTCACAGCAGTGAGCTTGAAATCCCCCGTATTGAAATCGTCCTCGTCAATCTGGTCGACGTGCCACCGGTCAGGTGGAGAAACACGGATCATGTCCACGGCGACATGAGTATCGCGACTCTCATCCTGATGTATCCGAATCCGCACAACCCGGTCCTTCGCAAGCCGGAGAACCCTGTACCGGGGGTGGAGTCGCGAAAATCGTCCATCTTGAGGTCGGTAATCGGTAAGCCAGTCGTACGCGTATCGGACGGGGACGTTCGCTAGTTTCACGAGTCGGACTCGCTGCGTGGCGAAAATCTGTTGGCTACTCTCGGGCATAATCCGAGGTAATCCAAACGTGAAGTTGATATCAAGACTCCGGGATGAACCTCTACGTCTATGACAAGAGTGACTATTCCTGGCAGATTTGTATGTGGCATTTGAACGTCGAGCAATGACGCACCTCAGCTGTTTCACCAGCGCATCTGTCCTGGGCCGTAGAAGTGAGTGCTGGCCCCCCTCTTCAGCTGCCATCCGACCCCTGCGCCTGCCCCCACCCGGAATCCCAGAGATTGAATTGTATCGGTGATCGGGTCTGATTCATGGCGACTGAGCAAGCCCATCAGATTCGCTACTTGCGGTTGTCGCTGGCGTGGGCCGACTTTACCGTCGTCGGAGTGGCTTTTCTCGTGTCAGTGTTTTTGGGCGTCTGGAGTCCGCACCGCTCCGAACCTGCGAACCCGTCTCTAGGATCTGTTCTCGTTCCCGGGCTTGTCCTCCTGGGACCGCTCGTGAGCATCGCTCGGGGCCGACGATGAGTGAGCACATTGTGGAATCGGTCGGTATTCGTGCCTACCAGACCATGCACTTTCCGAGGCGGACCCAGCTCGTGGGATCTTTGGTGAGAGAGTAGATGACAGGTTCTTTCCGATCGTACCACTCTACTGTAACCGTGACACCTTGGATGCCCACCACTCTTCCTTTTCCCTCATCCAAGACCACTTTCTGCCCAACGTAGGCTCGCTTGAGTCCGTTTGCGATCCCCGAGGGTTTCTTCCCGCTCGAACGGCGTGATTGCGGAGCAGGGACGGCCGAATAGTGCCTCTCCAAGTCCTGGAGTTTCTCCAGGCCGTAGAACTCACCTAGACATGGCTCGGACCTCTCTGAGGTGTCGTCGAAGCTCGCCGTCAGCCCCCTCTCCGACAACGCACCTCTAAGGGACGTCTCCAACGACGGTGGCAACCAGACTTTATGAATCGTCACAGTCCCAGCTTTCAGCGTATCGATAACATTGAGAAGATCGGTCGAACAAACCGTGAGGGCGGCTCCAATCGCACGAATTTCGGACAGCTGAAACGAGTTGCCGAGGACAGGGTGCCTGGCGTCGTGATAGATCCAAGAGTCGAACTTTCCTCCATGCGCGACTTGCACCATTACATCGTACGCCCGCCGGAATTCCTTTACAACGGGACGATCCCCCTTCACAGAATCGCGCAGAGTAATCTCTACGCGATGACCGACGTGCTTTGTGCTAGTGGCGTCGCTCGTCGGCATCGATTCCCCTCCTCCGCTCACAGTACTTTCGAGCGAGTGCCCCGCGGGTGTTAGCTCCTTGCAGCGACTTCGCGATGTCTCTACCCGATCCGCGCGCTGATTGCGGTCAGGTCATCGGGCGCGCGCGTCCCGCATCAAGCCGGCTGGGCTCGCTCGTTCCTCACTCGCCCCGCGGCATGATGGGGACACGGGCTCGCGTCTCGCTCGCACCGCTCACCGCGAGCTCTGCGCGCTCGCTTCGCGCCGATGACCGCAATCAGCGCCACCAGCGCGACCGAGAGCGACCGCCACGAGACCGCGAACCCGTTCCCCGCCTGCCCGCGCTGCGCGGGCCCCTAAGGGGTGTGCGCTAAGTCCGGCCTTTTGGACCACCAGTTGGTACGCGGGTCGGCCCCGTGCTCGTAGTCGGCTCCACAGATCAACTAGTTGCTTAAATAAATCAATTAGTATGGATCCCTCGATGCCTCCCCCGAAGCAGGATGTTCAGGCGATGGTCGTTGCGCTGTTCACTTTGATTGGGTCCTTGCAACGCGCAACACGCCAAAGCAAGGGCGCGAGCACGCTGAGTCTCCTCCAAGTACTCGGTGCCGAGGGGCCAATGCGCCCTTCGGAATTGGCCCACCATCAGGGAGTCACTCCGTCGTTGGTGACACACCAACTGCGGGAACTAGAGGGGAGGGGATACGTCCGGGCGAAGGTGAATCCCGTGGACGAGCGCTCCCGCCTCATAGTGCTTACGCGCGCCGGAAGGAGGGAGATAACTCGACTGCGGAGCGTGGGCATCGACCGCTTCACTCTGTTTGTCAACGACTGGCGGCCCGAGGAAGTCCGGACCCTGACATTGTTGATTGAGAAATTGATGGCATCCAAGGCAACAGCGGTCGCCCACTAGCCGGGTCGAGAGGGCGCATGGCGGGGCTAAGCGGATACCCGGCGACCCTCTCATCGCCAGCTCGAGGCGGAGGTCTGAGTCACACTCGGACGACGCTGCCGACGGTCTTCCTTTGCCTGGCCTCGCCGATAATCGTCGAGGTTCTGTTTGGGTCGACAACTGTCTCGATCATCGACTCGCTCCTGTTTGAGATCCCATTCTACGGGGGAGCGGCCGTTCTAATCCGGGAAGTTGTCCGTCGGAGAGCGCTAGGCTGGACCTCGCTGCTACTCCTTGGAATCGCCTTCGCGATTTTCGAGGAGTTTCTTGTCATCCAGACCTCGATCTCTCCGGTTCTCTTCGCCCAAGGTGGTAGCACGTTCGTCTACGGGCGATTTTTCGGAGTCGATTGGGTCTACGCCCTGTGGGCCGTCGGATACGAGAGCGTTTGGGCGGTGGTCCTCCCCATCTATGCGACGGAGTTGGTCTTTCCTGACTCCAAGGAACAGCCATGGCTCTCGAATCGGGGCATCATCACCGTAGGTTTGCTCTTCGGGCTTGGGACGCTCGGTTCTTGGGCGATCTATACTCGGGTTGTCACCCCGGCTGTGATCGGGCATGTGTACGCTCCCTCTCCCCTGATCGTTGCCGGAGCCGTGACCGCGGTCGTTGCGTGTATCGTGGTCGGCCTAATCCGGTGGCCGAGTTGGCCTCGTCCAGTGACACGTGGGATTACGGCGCTCTCCCCTTGGTCCGTTGGTGCCCTGATGTTGGTTGTGAGCGCGTCCTGGTTCTCCCTCGTCGCGTTCGCCTTCGATTCACTGCCGACCGTCCCCCCGGTGGCCGTCGTGGCACTGGGCATCGCACTTGCAGCGATGGCCGCTATCGTCGTAGGATGGAGCTCCACGCGCGCGGATTGGTCGGACCGTGATAGACTAGCGATCGTCGTCGCTGGGCTTCTCGCAAGCATGATTCTAGGTTTTTGGGCAAGTGGAATCACCGGATGGGTCAATGTCGGCGCGAAAATCGTGTTCGACGGACTGGCCGGAGTCTGCCTGATAGTGCTCGGCAGGAAGGTCTGGATGCCAGGCCCGGCCACCGGTCTTAGGCACGGTGCATGAATTTGCTTTCGCTGGGATGCGAGGTACCGACCCAAGCACTACGCTTACCTCCCCTGCGTCGTCTCGTGGCGTGCCCCGCGCGTGGCGGGGGTGAAGTTAGTTCACGAGGTTCTGCTTCGGGCTGGGCCCGCCGTCTCTTCCGCGCTTGTCGCGGTCACTGTCATCGGCCGCGCGCCCCCGCATCAAGCTCGCGGTCTCGCTGCGCTCGACCGTCCCCTCGCTCCCTTCGGTCGCTCGGCGAGCATGATGGGGGTTCGGCCGCCCTCGCGGCTCGATCCGCCGCTCGGTCTGCCTGCGCGCTGACCTTCGGTCCCGATGACCGCGACAAGCGCGCAAAGCGCGTTCAACGCCAACCCGTTCCCCGACCTGCCCGCGATCCGCGGGGCCGACGCCAGCTCGCGACCAGCTGGTCTGGCCAGCCCGACTATCCGTCGGTTCCCGACCCCCCGCTTCGGCGACTGCTCGCGGACGCGGTTCGAGTCGCGGGTCGCGTTCGGCGGCCAGGACGAGGACGCGGAGGAGACCGTTGCGACCCCGACGCGGCAGTTCAGCCTCCTCGAGATCACGAGCGGCCTCCCCGACGACTCGCGGGAGGCGGACGAGCGTGCCGCGGAGAGGAAGCTTCGCGACCTGCGCGGGCGCGTGAAGGCGGCACGGGCGGTGGTCGCGGCAACTCCCGGCCTGGTGGAAGTCCTGGCCCGCGACTGGCACAAGGAGGCCCGGTTCTACGCGCGGTTCGGAATCACCGAGAGTCAGTACCGGCAAGGAATACCGCGCGGTGAGACCGTACCTGTGGACGCGACCGAGCCGCCGGGATCGTCTCACGCCTTGACAGCGGAGGTTCGCTCGCGTGATGGGTCCACATTGCCAGTTTCAGGACCAAGCCTATAGGACCTGACCGCCTCGTAGGCCCGTGGAGCGGCGAACATGGATTCCACCCGTGGCCGCGTTGGTCGCGGGTATTCTCATTGCAGCTGGGGTGACCACCCTGACGCTGTCGCAGTCACCTAGTGGCTGCAGACCAGGGCCACCGCTCGCCCACGACGCGCACTCCCTGACTCCGTACGTCCTTCTCAACAGCCCCTATCTCGGGTCCGCAGTTGGAGGATTCATCGTCTGGAACAATTCCTCAGGGTCCCCGAGTTCCTACGGTCAGAAGGTCTACGCATCAAATGGAACCGTGGCGTATCAATTCGAGGACTTCCAATGGACCATCTTCGGTGCTGTCTCATCGCGTCCGGGCGCCGACTGCCTTGGCCGTTATTTCGCCGCCAGCTCGGACAACGGCGCTGGTGGGGTTAGTCAGTTCGGATTCAATCTGAAAAATGACTCTCACGAGCCGACGTGGTCCGGAGACAACGGCACGTCCTACGCCCGGATCGACTACAACAATTCGTTCTACCGAGCGAACGAGGTGGTCTCCACCTGTGGTCAAACAAAGCAAGTGTTGGGACTAACCTCGCAACATGTTGATATCGGAATTCCCGTAACGATCAACGGCTCGAACGTAACTGTCCCTGCCACGGTTGACATTCTTTCTTACTACACCTACACTTTTCCGGCGAACGGGGGCGTGTGGGCCGTGGACAACCTCTCGGCCCCCGGAGGTCCGGGGGGCGGCTGGGCTTTTTCGTACTCGCCTTGTCCTTGACGCAAGCGCGATTCCTAGCCACTGCGCGGGTCCTCCCCGCTCGCTCCGCTCGGAGGTCAGGTTGAATCAGGCTCTCGATCTACGCGCCCAGGATCGAGACGAGGGTCATCGCGACTTCCATCGTGAGTTCATGGAGGTCGGAGACCGTCTCTCTCGCATCCGGTGTGTCGAGCGCGTCGAGCGTCTCGAGGGACTCGAGGCAGAAGGCTCGAAGGCACTTCGCTGAACAGAAGACCACGCCACCGAACACGCCTTCAAGGGATTCGGGGAGAGCGGCGATTTCGACCACCTCGCCCCCAGACGGAACGCGAGTCCCGCATCGGCATCGCACCGGAATGGGAGTCTCCGAGCGTAGAAGCTCCGGGGCCTCGATGGGAGCTGCGAGCGACTCATTGAAGACGCTCGACACGAGAATCCCTCTTAGACGCAAACTGCCAGGTTGAGCTATTTCAACCCTCGGTCAACGACGAGTCACGCTTGCCTGAATCGACGCCAGGACTCTCGCGCGCGACAGGTGCACGGCTCCCTCAAGGATCACGGCCGTTAGGCGCGTTGAAGTCGTCAGCATTCACCATAAGACGCTCGGGTGCATCGGGTCCACGTCGTGTCCGACGCCGAGACCGCGACGCTCCACCCTGAATTGGCCAAGCGGGCAGGACGCCGGAAGCGGAGGGCCGCAATCGTGGGAGTAGTGGCCGTCGTTGTTGTCGTCGGCTTGGCCGTGCCCACCTGGATCGGGGGTTGGGCGCTTCTTGCACACACGGCATGCATTTCAGGAGGCGTGGTGTCGACTCAGATCGCGTGGGCACCGCTCTCCCTAGAGAACTCGCCTTACGGAGGCCTCGCTCGCGTCAATGCTACCGTCCCTTCGGACACATTCGGATCTGCCACAACCGGTAGTATGCTAGTGGGGGGTGGGGAGACGAACGGATCCATTTGGGGAGCGTTCTGGCAGGTCGTTGTCGGAGTGTCGCCTCTTCTGAACCAGACGGTGTGGGGACCCGGAACCAACGTCCGATGCACCGCCCCATTCACGGTGGCGCTCCTCACGGTGAGTCACCCCCAGGTCTATACAGGTGAGATCTTCAGTTGGCTCGGCGGCCCGCTCTTCGGGCCGAACAGTACATCGGATCTCTCCGAGCCGACAATGTACAACCTGAGTTCCTCGGTCAACGCCTCTTCCCTCTACTTCTCGAATGGATTTCACACGGCCAATGCCCAGAACGTATCAACCTGCGACGGTAGGGCACAGTTGATCCCGGTCCGGTCGTCTCAATTCACCGTTTGGGTCCGCTACACCTCCAGCGGGAAGAGTACGGCAATCCCCTTCACGATGCCGAGCTTGCAGAGATTCAGCTACTCGTTTCCCGCGAACTTTGGCACGTGGCAGGTCGACAATCTTTCCGCTCCCGGAGGACCGGGCGGCGGCTGGGCGTTCAACTACGTCGGTCCCTGCTCGTAATCCGCGGGTCCCTCCCACTCGCTTCACTCGGGAGCGGCTACAACGGAAGAAGCGGCCCCGTGTAAGTTCCGGACACGTTCGCCGGAACGCAGAAGCTCTCGTTCGGGCACGAACCGCCGAACTGGTAGACTCCACCGAGCGACACCAAGGATCCCGAGCCGCTCGTTCCATTGGCGGAGTAGGCCTCTTCGTTGGCTGAGCAACTCACGACGAAGAAGTAAGTGAATGACGGAGCTGACCAGTGGAAGCTGATGGTAGTTCCCTTGGTCGTGTCGATACCGGTGCAAGATGTGTTGGGATCGTAGATTGCGGCACCTGTCATCGCAAAATGCTGGGGGACCGGCACCAGAATCAGTACCAGGAAGGCCCCGACCACGATTGCGATCACCGCACCCACGACGACGAGTCGCCGTCGCTTCTTCAGCATGCTCGCGGCCTGCCAATCACCGTACGGTGCGATTCACTATAAACCACCGGGAAGGCACTCTCATCCAGGCGACCGCGGGTCCCTCCCACTCGCTTCGCTCGTGGG
>DATJVA010000034.1:0-8738 GCA_035502015.1 Thermoplasmata archaeon
CGACGAGCTCATCTGGTACGCGACGGGGCAGATCCCGCAGATGCGCGCCGTGATGTCCGGCGCCTCGAGGTACGACCGGCCCCGCAGGAACGCCTCGAAGAATCGCGGCGGCTCGAAGATCTTGAGCTGGACGTCCTCCACCTTGTTGTCATGGATACGGACCTTGAGGGCTCCCTCGCCTTCGACGCGGGCCAGATAGTCGACCGCGATCGTCCGCTCGGTCATGGCTTGACCTCCAGAGCGGCCGCCTCGCTCGCGGCCTTGAACGCTGGCGCGTTCGCGTTGAACGTCCGGAAGAGGCGCATCACGCCCGGCGGCGCGACCCCGAGCAGATTGAGCTGGTTCGCGAGCGATACCGTGTTCGGCGTCCCCTGCGGTCCAAAGCAGCCGTAGCAGCCACGGGTGAATGCTGGGCAGATCGCCCCGCAACCCGCTTGGGTCACTGGTCCAAGGCACGGCGTTCCGTGCGCCACCATCACGCAGACGGTGCCACGGCGCTTGCATTCGTTGCAGACGCTCTCGTTCGGGAGGTTCGGTGCGCGTCCTTGGAGGAAGGCCCCGAGCGCTTCGAGCAGCTGCGCCTTCGAAATCGGGCAGCCTCGGAGCTCGAAATCGACCTTCACGTGGTCGGCGATCGCGGTGGAGGTGGCGAGCGTCGAGATGTACTCGGGCTTCGCGTAGACGACCCGCCGGTACTCCTCAACGTTGCCGAAGTTCTTGAGGGCCTGGATGCCCCCCGCGGTCGCGCAAGCGCCGATCGTCACGAGTGCTTTCGACTGGGCGCGAATCTCCTTGATCCGCTCGGCGTCGTGCTGGGTCGTCACCGACCCTTCGACGAGCGAGAGGTCGTACGGCCCCTCGAGGACCGCGCGCGACGCTTCGCGGAAGTCGGCGATGTCGACGGCCCCGGCGATCGCGAGGAGCTCGTCCTCGCAGTCGAGGATCGACAGCTGGCATCCGTCGCACGAGGCGAACTTGAACACCCCCAGTCGAGGCTTGCGGGTTCCCGGCATCGTCCTTCACACCTCCTTGACGGCGAGGAGTGGCGCGAGCGTCTTGTAGGGAAGACACGGGCCGTCCCGGCAGACGAACGATGGGCCGTACTGGCAATGACCGCAGAATCCGAGCGCGCACTTCATGTTCCGTTCCATGGAGATCCAGATCGAGTCGGTCGGCACGCCTCGCTGGGCGAGTGCCTGCGCGGTGAGCTTCATCATGATCTCTGGGCCGCAAACGAACGCGGTGGTCTTCGCCGCGTCGAACCGCGCGTCGGGGAGACGGGTCGTGACGACGCCGACGTCGCCGTACCAGTCCCGTCCGGCCGCGTCGACCGTGGTCTGGATCCGCATCTCGCGACGTTGGAGCCACTCGCGGACCTCCTCCGCAAAGACGAGGTCCTTCGGCGTCCGAGCCCCGTAGACGATCTCGACGCGACCGAACTCGGCCCGTCGGCGGAAGATCTCGTAGACCGTGGGACGCAGCGGAGGCAGTCCGAGACCGCCCGCAACGATCACGATGTCCCGCCCGCGGGCGGAGTCAAGGGGCCAGCCGCGCCCGTACGGCCCGCGGATCCCCACGGTCGCGCCCGGCTTGAGCGCCGCGAGGGCGTTCGTGATCTTCCCGACGGCACGGACCGTGTGCAGGAGCTGCTCGGGGTGCGTCGGGTCGCCGCTGATGGAGATCGCGGACTCTCCGACGCCGAAGACATAGACCATGTTGAACTGCCCGCCGTGGAAGCGAAGGCGGTCGCCGGGAACGCGCGGTTCGAGGCGGAGCGTGAACGTGTCGGGCGTCTCCTGGATGTTCTCCCGGACCACCCACGGTCGGGGCGCGTAGGGGTGGGTAGCGGTGGAACCGATCCCGGGCATCTGTCCCCCGATGGGGTGCGCCTCAGACGCCATGGATATCCAGTAGCTGCACGCGCGTGTTCTCCAGTCGTTCGGCGATCACCGGCAACAGCTTGAGAAGGAACTGATAGCTCAACGCCGGGTGCGCCGCGAGCGCGTAGCGGGCCGCGGCGGCGTTGATCGCGATCACCTGGGTCGGCTTCGTCGCGCGAGCGTCGAACCGCCAGCGGTAGGGCGCGACCAGCCACGACCAGCCGAGGACCTCGCCCCGTCCGATCGTCTCCACGGTGATCGCTTGGTGCTCTACGGAACCGACCTCGAGAGCAATCTTGCCGTCCAACACGAGGAAGAACTCCTCGGCGGGACGGCCCTCTCGGACCAGCATCTCTCCGGTGTCGTACGTTCGCTCTTCGGCCTTCGCCGACATCGCGACGACGAGGGTCGGGTCCATGCCCGCCATGAACGGGTGGTGTTGAACGCGGTCGCTGATTGCTTCGGAATGGGTCTCGGTCATTTCTTTCCCTCCGAGGTCGCCGCGGGCGCCGGCGCCATCCGGATCGCGGCGACCTCCTCCGTGAGGTCGATCCCGACGGGGCACCAGGTGATGCACCGGCCGCAGCCGACACACCCCGACGTGCCGAACTGATCCTGCCAGCTCGCGAGCTTGTGGGTAAGCCACTGGCGGTATCGCGAGAGCCCGGACTTGCGGACCGCTTGCCCGTGCATCTCGGTGAGCCCGAGGTTGAAACAGGAGTCCCAGCGTCGCCACCGTTCGACCGTCTCGACCGAGAGGTTGGGCACCTCTTCTTGCGTGCTGCAAAAGCACGTGGGGCAGACCATCGTGCAGTTCGTGCAGGAGAGGCACCGGCGCGCGACGACCTCCCACCGGGGATGCTCGAGGTGGTTGAGAAGGAGGTCATGAATGCCGTCCGTCTCCATCGTCCGCCCCATCGAGGCGGCCGCACGCGCGACGACGGCCTCCGCCTTGGTCGGGTCGTCGGACGCCGCGAGCTTCAACGGGAGTTCTGCGATGACCGCCGCTCCCTCCGGAGAGCCGACCTCCACGAGGAAGTAGTGACGGTGGGGTTCCAGGATCTCGGTGAGGATCAGGTCAGCACCGCCGGCGCGAACGCCGGGCCCGGTTCCCATCGACACACAGAAGCAGGTGCCACCGGCCTGCCCGCACTGCACCGCGATCCGGAGGATCCGGCTCCGCCGGGCCGCGTACCCTGGGTCGACCGCAGGCCCTCCCATGAACACCCGGTCCTGGATCGCAACGCCGGCAAGCTCGCACGCCCGCATCCCGAAGAAGGCAAGCGGGGACCCGTCGGTCGGCTCCGGTGTCACGACGAACGAGTCGGCATCCTTGCGGGCCGTCCAGAGACGCTCGCGGGAGGGGTAGAGGAACTTCTTCCATGAGAACGGTCCGACCGTGTAGCCGAACAACGCCTCATCGTTGCGTCGCTCGAGCCGGTACTTCCCTCCGCTCTGGTGGTCCGTCCATCCGATCGGTAGGTCGTCGACACCCGAGAGATGGTCGTAGACGATCGCCCCGTCTCGGACGGTCGGTCCCACCACCTGGTACCCCTTCGCGCGCAGCGCATGGAAGAGGGAAGGAAAGTCGTGCCGTTCGAGGACCCGACGTTCGCCGACCTTCGGTAGATCCATGGTTTCGACCAGGAGGACTAAAGAGCCCTCGTCGCGCGGGCCGATACCCGTCGGTCGTAATGGACCCTTCCTAGTCCACCGAGGTTCCGGGCGACCGGTGCGCTCACGCGATGAGAACTCAACGACGTCCCCAGCGAGGACGTATCCCCGGGGTGCTTGAACGAGCGGTCAAGCGACCTTTACGTGACGCGAACCGCGCGGGAACGACCGCTCGCCATGGCCGTCCCGGCCGCCGAGGAAGAAACTCCCCGGACCCCAGAAGGACCGATAGTCATCTTCTTATACAAGCAGTAAGTTACTTTTACTGTACACCTCGAAGGTGAAGACATGACGAGTGAGATCCAGAGGAGAGAGAGCGTCGCCGACCCATGGACCGAGATTGACCGCGCGTTCGACTCGATGCGGCGCCGATTCGCCGAGTCGTTCGGGATCGTCCCGCTGGGAACGTTCGAGACCGAAGTTGGACTTCGCACCCCGCGCACGGACGTGACGGACACCGGGACCGCGTTCAAGCTGGTCGCCGAGATCCCCGGGATCCCGAAGGAGAAGCTTGACATCCGCGTCCGCGGCACTTCGGTCGAGATCCGCGGCGAAACCGCGAGCGAGTCCGAGCAGAAGGAAGAGCACTTCCTGCACCGCGAGCGAACGTACGCCGGCTACTACCGGGCCGTGGAGCTTCCCGAGCCCGTGGTCGCCTCCGAGGCGAAGGCCAGGGTCGTGAACGGACTGCTCGAGCTCGAACTTCCGAAGCAGTCCCCCACCCCTTCCGAACAAGAGGTCAAGGTCGCCGTCGCCTAGGCGGACGGAGCACCTTCCTCGCCCCGGGAACCGCCCCGGGGCACTCTTTTTATTTCTTCGTTCTCGCGAGAGCCCGTCGGTCGACCCCAGCCCACCCGTCGCTCAGCCGAAGCCCGGAATCGCCTTGCCGTCCCGGTTCGCCCCGGGCCGTAGCGGAGGCTTGCGCAGCTCCTTCGGGCATTCGACGAGTCGGACGAGCGGTGCGGATTGGACGATGTACGCGGGCAGCCCGGTGTTCGGGTCGTTGCCCGCCCGCAGGATGTTCATGATCTCGAGCCGGATCTCGACGACCGAACCGTCCTTGAGCTTGAGGCGGACCTTGCCGTCACCCTCGAGGACCGAGTAATCGACGATCTCGGCGTTCGAGAGGTCGGGCGGGGGAGCTCCGGGAGCTCCGATCATCGGGCGCCCCGCGCGGCGGTGCGGGCTTTGAGGACGGCGCGGGGGTCCTCCCCACCGACGGTGATCCCCAGCGAAACGCAACTGCCGATCACCTGGTTCATCCGCTCCTCTACGGAGCGGCCGTGCAGGTCGTCCCCCTTCGACTCCGCGATCCGCTTCACCGCGTCGAGCGAGACGTCCCCGATGACCTCGGTCTTCGGCTTTCCCGAGCCTTTCTCCTTCTTCGCTTCCTTGAGGAGGAGCGCAGCGACGGGCGGCCGGCCCACGACGAGGGTGAATTCCCGGGTGTTCGGGTCGACCCGAACGATCACCGGGACGCGCATTCCGGCGAACTCCTTCGTCTGTTCGTTGATCTTCGCGACGACCTGACCGACGTTGACGCCGAGCGGACCGAGCGCCGACCCGAGCGTCGCGCCGGCCGCGGCCTTGCCCCCCTCGACGAGGATGCTCACTTCAACTGCCACTCTTCCCCCCTCCTCTTTCCAGCATCCGCACGTGATCGCCCCGGACGGTGACCGGGATCGGCACCACCGCCTCGATGAGCTCGACCGTGATCTCTTCCTTCGCCTGGTCGATCTTCTTCACGCGGGCCTTCTCGCCCTTGAACGGACCGCTGATCAGTTCAACGATCGCGCCCTCGACGAACCCCTCGACGGTGATCTTCGGCACGAGGAGCGGCTCGACCTCCTTGAGGGTCGTTTCCCCCTCGACGAGCCCACGGGCCTTGCGGATCCCCTTCAGCATCTCGCGAACGCCTTCGAAGCTCATCCCCTCGGCGAAGACGTACCCTCGCAGGGCCGACGGTACGAGGAGCGAGAAAACGACGTCCGCCTTCTCCTCGGCCCTCGCGAGCAGCGTATCGGCGACCTCGCGTTCGTAGCCCCGCGAGGTCTTGATCGCGAGGACGGCCTGGCGAGCGACGCAGGCGAGCGTGAGGCGGACCGGAGTACCTCCCTCGCTCGGGGTGACCGCGAGTCGCACCTCGACCTGGTCGCCGTAGCGGACCCCGACGGGGGCCGTGATGACGTAGGAGAGCGGGACTCCCGTGTTCGGCGCGAGCTCGACCGTGTAGTTCTCCTTCCGGGGGAACAGTTCGACCGAGGATTTCTTCCCGGGCGGTGTCCAGGTGACCGGCCACTCGGCGCCCTCACCGGCGTAGGTGGAAGTGTACCCGACCTCGACCGATAGGTTCGCCGTGACCGGGGCGGCTGCCCGGCTCGTCAAGACGGCGGAAAGCGTGGTGACCGTTCCTGCCGTGACGTCGCGGGAGGTGTCGTCCGCCGCCTTCAAAGCGAGCAGGTGCGAGACGTCCGGTTTCGGCGCGGCCGGAACCGCCGCCGGACCGCTCGGAGCGGGGCCACCGACCGGGACCTCGGGCTTCTTTGCCGGAGGCTCCGTCGGTCCGCCAGAGAGCAGACCGATACCTTCCTCGTTCCCTTCGCTGACCATGGTCAAAACTCCCGGATCACGCTACAGGCCGGCCAGCCAGTTGTTCCAGATCCACGGACCGGCCTGCGTGAAGAAGATGTAGATCGCGAACCCGACCAGCCCGATCAGGATCGCTCCGAGCCACGTGACCTCGAGGACCTTGACGTACTCCTCCGAGGTGGGCCGTCGGGCCATCCGGAGGATGCGGCCGTACTTGCCGTGGCCGACGTTGCGCAGGCGACCGTCGAACTGGTCCTGCACTCGTCGTGCGCGGTCGAGGAATGCCATTGGGCTACCTACCTACCTAGTGGACGACGTCCAGCTCGGGGCCCGACTTTCGGGCCGGAGCCGTCCCTTTCGGTTCGCCCGCGAAAATCTGGGGGGATTTAACTCCGGTTACCACCAGCATGACCCGGATCGTGCTCTGCATGGTGGGGTCGACCGCCGCGCCCCAGATGATCCGGGCGGTCGGACTGATCGTCTTCTGGACGACCTCGGCCGCCTTCTGAGCTTCGCTCACCGTCATGTCGGGTCCACCCGTGACGTTGATGAGCGCCCCGGTCGCGCCCGCGATATCGACGTGAAGGAGCGGGGAGTTAATCGCCTCGAGGACGGCGTCCTCGGCGCGGTTTTCGCTCTCGGACTCGCCGATGCCGATCAGCGCGACCCCGCCTCCCTTCATGATCGTGCGGAGGTCGTTGAAGTCGAGGTTCACGAGACCCGGGCGAGTGATGATCTCGGTGATGCCCCGGATCGCCCGGGCGAGCACCGAATCGGCGACCTTGAAGGCGGTCTGGATCGGTAGTCGCGGAACGAGCTCGAGCAGTCGGTCGTTCGGGATCGTGATCACGGTGTCGATGACCTCGCGCAGCCGCTCGAGGCCCCACATCGCGTTCTCCTGTCGGACAAGACCCTCCGACGCGAACGGCAACGTGCAGACGGCGATCGTCAGCGGGTTCCCTCCGCCAGCGTCCTTCGCGCATTGCGCGACGACGGGCGCCGAGCCCGTGCCCGTTCCGCCGCCGAGGCCGAGAGTGATGAACACCATGTCGGAGTTCGCGAGGCTCTTCTTCAGCTCGTCCTCCGCTTCCTTGGCGGCCTGTTCTCCCACCTGCGGCAGAGCGCCCGCACCCAGTCCACGGGTGAGCCTGCGGCCGAGGAGGATCTTGCGGGGTGCGTGGATCGCGAGAAGGTGCTGGGCGTCGGTGTTGCAGGCGATCATCTCGGCTCCCGAAAGGCCCTCTTCGGCGAGCCGGTTGATGGTGTTGCATCCCCCACCACCGCACCCGACGACCTTGATGTTCGTCTTGAGCGAGGCGAGTACCGCCTCGAGTTCCGCATCATCGTTCGACGGCGGAGGGGCCTCGGTGGCCCTCTTGGACTCTCCGGGAAGGTGCGCCAGGATCTCCTGGGCAAGCGGTCGCATCACAAGCGGTTCCTCTCTCGGTGGGAGCATGGTCTTCATTATAAAGCGTTAGTGCGCAGGCGGCTTCGGGCCGGCGGTTTCCGGGGAGCGTCGACCCGCGCGCGGACGTCGGCCGGAGGGTCGCCTCGGCTGGACGGGTCGACACGCGCACCTCGTTACCCTCTCGCGTCGGAGAAACCCCAATAACCGCGGGGCTCCTCTCACCCAGCGAGGCTAGCGTTGGAGTACTCCGTTTGGGCCCCCCGGTACGACCGCATCCGGGCCGAGTTCGGGTTTCCGTTCGAGCGGGAGGTGGAGGCCGCCGACCTGCTCGATTCGCTGCTTCCCGCCTCGACGCCGCCGGACCCGCTCGCGCGGCTCCGGCCGCTGGTCGAGGGCCGGACGGCGGTCATCGCGGGCCTCGCGCCCCGGTCGGGTCCGCCACCGATCTGGAGGCTACCCGCCACGGACCGAGCTCCGGTGATCATCGCTGCCGATGGAGCGACGGCCACCTGCCTCGATGCCGGCCTCGTCCCGGGGATCGTCGTGACCGACCTCGACGGGCCAGTACCGGCGGAAGTGGCCGCGAACCGCCGCGGGAGTTTTGCCGTCCTCCACGCGCATGGGGACAACCGGGCGGCCCTCCAGGAGTGGGTCCCGCAGTTCCCCGGGGTGGTGGTGGGGTCGTGGGCCGGACCTCCCCGGCCCCGCCTGCTGAACGTCGGAGGGTTCACGGACGGGGACCGGGCGGCGTACCTCGCCGACCATCTGCGCGCCGAGCGGGTCCTTCTCTGGGGGTTCGACTTCGTCCGCACGGCCCCGACCGACCCGGCGGCCCATGAGGTGAAGCTCGCCAAGCTGACCTGGGCGAGCCGCCTCCTCGGGGAGCTCGCGGCCGACGGCAGGGTCCCCCTGTTCCTCTGGCGCCCGGACGGGACGATGACACCCTACCCGCCGGAGAGGTACGTCGAGTCGACAACGTACACCACGTTCTGACCGTTCTCATAGACCGGGACGAACGGAAGCGACTCGAACCAGGCAATCGCGTTCGAGGTCAGCGGGAGCGCCGGTTTGGACGGGTCCAGTGCGACCCCCGAGTACATGACCGAGTCGACCGCGACTAGGTCGACCGGCCGGTCGGTGTAAGGGGTCCCGACGCCACGGAGCTCGGAGGCGGCCTCAGACCAATT
>DATJVA010000035.1:0-23540 GCA_035502015.1 Thermoplasmata archaeon
CGAGCGCGGCCTCGATCCCGCCGAGCGACGCCGCGCCGAGCGAGACCCGGCCCACGTCCAGGGTGGTCATCGCCACGGGGAACCCTTTGCCGACCTCCCCGAGGACCGTGTCGGCTCCGACCTCCACGTGGTCGAGGATCAGCTCGGCGGTCGAGGTGCCGTGGAGCCCCATCTTCCTCTCGCACCGGCCAACCTTGAAGCCGGCGAGCGTCGTGTCGACGGCGAACGCCGTCACTCCGCCGTTGGGGCCGAGCTTGAGGTCGTTCGCCGCCAGCAGGATGACGGTGTCCGCCTCGCGGCCATTGGTGACGTAGATCTTGTTGCCGGTTATCACCCAGTCGTCCCCGTCCTTGACGGCCGCGGTGTGGACCGCCCCGGAGTCGCTCCCCGACCCAGGTTCGGTGAGGCTGAAGGCGAGCAGCTTCTCGCCCTTGGCCGCCGGAACGAGCCAGCGTCGCTTCTGCTCCTCGGTCCCGTAGTAGAGGAGGGGCGTCGTGCCGAGGGAGGTGTGGGCGCCGACGATCGTGTTGTGCGAGGCGTCGACCTTGCCGAGCTCCTCGAGGAAGATGCAGTATCCGACCTTCCCGAGCCCGAGCCCGCCGTACTCCTCGGGTACCGGGATCCCGAAGTATCCCTCCTCCTGCATTCGGCGGACGCTCGCCTTCGGGAACTCCTCCTTCTCGTCCATCTCGGCGACGATCGGGGCGACCTCCTTCGCGATGAACGACCGGGCCGCGGAACGGAACGCCTCCTGGTCCGCCGTGAACTCGAACTCGATCCCCATCGGATTCACTCTCCCTTGAACTTGGGGGGTCGTCGCTCGACGAACGCCAGAATGCCTTCTCCGAGGTCCTGGCTCGAAAGAACTTCCGTTTCGAACAGCTTGGTCTCTCCCTCGATCCCCTGCTCGAGCGGCAGCTGAAGTCCCTCGGCGATCGCCCGCTTGGCGGCCTGGACGGCCCGGGGGGCCCGCTGGGCGATGGTGTGGGCGAGGTCGCGCGCCGCCCGCAGCTCCTGGCCGGCCGGGACCGTCTTGTTGACGAGACCGACCCTGAGCGCCTCGGCCGCCGAGATCATCGAGCCGGTGAAGATGAGCTCCTTCGCCTTGGGAACCCCGATCAGTCGGGGGAGCCTCTGGGTGCCCCCATAGGCCGGCATCAGGCCGTAGTTCACCTCCGGCGCGCCGAGCTTCGCCGAATCGCCCGCGATGCGCAGGTCGCACGAGAGCGCGAGTTCGAGTCCACCGCCGAGCGCCAACCCGTTGATCGCCGCGATCACCGGGGGCCGGAGCCCCGAGATCGCGCGGAAGAGCTCGTGGCCCTTGCGGACGACCGCAGGCGCGTTCGCGAGGTCGAGGGTCGCCATCTCCTTGAGGTCAGCCCCGGCACTGAAGTACTGCCCGTCTCCGGTGAGAACGAGCGCCCGGACCTTCGGGTCCGAAGCGATCGACGCGACATGGCCCGCGAGGCTCGCGAGCAGGGCCGTGCTGAGGGCGTTGACAGGGGGGTTCTTCAGCGTCAGGATCTCGACGCCTTCCTCGTCGTTCTTCCGAACGACCAGTTCACCTTCGCTCATGGTCGACGTGACCGGGGGGTGAACCTCGAGCGGGCTCATAATGTGTCGGCCCTCGGGTGCGCGCCGTGGCGCGAGCGCGGGCGCTCAAGCGTAAGTAACCGTCGGGAGTGGAGCGCCGATGCCTTCTCGCGAGCTGCTGTCGCTCTCGCTCTACTCGCTTCTCGCGAGCAACCGGGGCGGACTGTTCATCGTCTTCCTGCCGCTCTACCTGGTCGAGGTCAAGGGCGCATCGCTCCCGGTCGCCCTCACGATCCTCACGCTCGCCTGGTTGCCCGCGAGCTTCATCGGCCCGTGGATGGGTCGGCTCTCCGACCGGGCCGGCCGACGCAAGCCGTTCCTGGTGGCGGGGGAGGCCGGGGCGTTCCCGCTCTTCCTGGCCATCATCTTCGCTCCCGGCTGGTTCGTCGCGGGTTCGCTGTTCATTGCGGCGGAGCTGGTGCTGGCGATCGGAAGCCCAGCGTACACCGCGTTCGTCGCCGACGTCACGCGCACGACCGAGCGAGGCGAGGGGTACGGCCTCCTGAACGCGACGTCGAACGCGGGCGCTGTGGTGGGGTTCGTGCTCGCCGGGGTCGTGACCTACGCCTACGGGCTGCAGGCTCTGTTCCCGTTCGTGGTCGCCATGATGGTCGGCACGCTCGTGGTCGTCGTGCTCATCGTCCCCGACCCTCGCGTCGCCGTCTCGACCGTGCGCCGGCCGATCCGGGAGATGCGGAACGTCGTGACGTTCTCCTTCGCGGTCTCGATCCGCGCGATCGGTTCGGGCGCGGTCGCCACGTTCTACGGGTTCCTGGCGGCATCGCTCGGCGCCAACTCGCTCGAGGTGAGCGTGGTGGCCATCGCGGGGCTCGTCACCGGTGCGGTGACGGGGATCCCTCTCGGTCGGGCGATCGACCGCCTGGGGGAGATCCGCGGGATCTGGTACGGCACGGTCCTCACTCTTGCGTCCTACGGGATATTCATGTTCTCGACGAACTGGGGCGAGGTCGTTCCCGCCCAGGCGGTACGCAACGGTGGGCTCTCCTTCCTCGGGCCCGGGATGAACGCCTGGGTCGCGCGGATGGCGCCGCCGGACCAACGCGCCGAGTACCTGGGCGTGTTCACACTGATCAACTCCTCACTCTGGAGCGTCGGCCCACTGGTCGGCGCCATCGCGATCGTCCTGTACGGCTACTTCGGTCTCTTCGTGATGGCGATCGGAACGACCGTGATCTCGCTCATCGTCATGGAGTTCCTCTACGGCGAGATGGGGATCCGGGCCCGCTTCCAGCGGTCCCCCGCCGATGCGAGCGCCGGCTGAGAGTCAGCGCGAAGGCACTCTCTTTATAGAGCACTGCCGTCCGAGCGCCGTGCACCGCCCGACCACGTTCGCGGACGCCGACGCCTCGTTCGAGGAGGCTGAGTTCGTCATTGTCGGGGTCCCGTTCGACCGCACCACTTCGTTCCGACCCGGGGCCCGGTTCGGGCCCGACTCGATCCGCCTCCACTCGTGGAACTTCGAGTCCTACGACCTCGAGACCGGCCTTGATCTCTCCGAGGTGCCCGTCCACGACCTCGGTAACACCGACGAGTTCGGAAGCTCCGAGGAGATGGCCAAATCGCTCCGGGAGGAGATCCGCCCGATCTACGCCGCCGGCAAGGTGCCGATCGTGCTAGGAGGGGACCACGCATGCTCTCCTCCCGTCGTAGAGGCCTATCCGGAGTCGGCCCCGAGCATCGGTGTTCTCTACCTCGATGCCCACATGGACTTCCGGGCGAGCTACCTCGGGGACCGGCGCAGCCACGGCTGCTCGTCCCGCCGGATCCTCGAGAAGGTCGGGGCCCGCAACATCGTCGTCCTCGGCGTTCGGTCGGTCTCCCGGGAGGAGATCGACGACAATCGCTCGATCGGAATGTCGTACGTGACCGCCACGGAGATCGCGCGCAGCGGCATCGAAGCCGCGGTCCACAAGGCGCTGAACATGCTGAAGACCGAACGGATCTACATCTCGCTCGACATCGACGCGGTCGACCCGGCGTATGCGGGAGGGACCGGCACGCCGGAACCGTTCGGACTCACGCCCCGGGACGTGAAGTACATCATCGGGGAGGCGGCCCCCCGACTCGCTGGGCTCGACATCATGGAGGTCAGTCCGCACTACGACACGGGCAACACGAGCCTCCTCGCTGCCCGTCTGGCCCGGGAAGCGATCGTCCGGAGCGTGGCCTCGCGCAAGGGCCACTAGGTGGGTCCGCGGACTCGATGCCGGCCGAACCCGCTCCCCATGGGCCGACGGTCGCGCGGGGAGCCGAAGCGTCGCTGCGCAAGGTCGACTGGTGGGGGTTCCCCGCCCTGCTCAAGGAGCGGGACACGAAGAGCTACCGACCGAAGGCACTCGATGAGCGCATCCGCCGGGAGCGGACGCGCAACGAGGCTCGTCTCCTCGTGGACGCCCGCCGGCTCGGCGTGCGGACGCCCTTGATCTACGACGTCGACCTCGCACGCCACCGGCTCACCATCGAGGAGATACCGGGTCCGACGCTTCGTCAGTTGATCGAGGACCCGGCGCTTGTTGCGGACGACCTCGTGGCCGCCGTGCGCTCCTTCGGCCGCGCGTTGGGCGTACTGCACGCCGGGTCGATCGCGCACGGGGACCTCACGAGTTCGAACGTTCTGTTCCCGGACGGTCCGCGCGGTCCACCCGCCTTCCTCGACCTGTCGATGGGAACGCGAAGCCCGGGCATCGAGGAGCTCGGGATCGACCTCCATCTGGTGGAGGAGGACCTCAAGGCGTTGAGTGGGAAGTCCGACGCCCTCGTGAGGGCGTTCCACGACGGGTACTCCGAGGGTAACCCGGCGGGTGCCCGGGACGTCCGCGCCCGAGCCAAGGTGATCCGCGGCCGGGTCCGCTACGCCTGAAGCTCGTGGACGCGGGTCAGGCCGCCCGCTCGACGCGCTGGAGCCCCACGACGAGCGCTCCGGGAAGCTCCTCGATCACGTCGGTCGCGAGCACGCCGTAGCCCCGGTGCGCCGCGGCTCGGAGTCCCGCGTCACCGGTCCAGTAGGTGGCCAGTCGTGCCGCGTGCAGGGGCCGCAAGCCCTGGGCGAGGAGACTTCCCAGCACACCGCCCAGCACGTCCCCGACGCCCCCGACCGTCATCGCGAGGTGATGGTGAAGGTTGGCGACCGTGCTCTCTCCATCGGTGAGGATGTCGGGAGCCCCCTTCACGACCAGTAGAAGGTGCCGCTCGAGGGCCGATGCCTCGGCGATGGCGCACCTCTCCTCGAAAGCGGCTTCGGAGGAGCCGTGGAAGATCCGTTCGAACTCCCCGGAGTTAGGGGTCGCGACCAAGCCCTTCGGGCTCGCGAACGGTGGGCTGTCCGGGGGGATCGAGGCCAGTGCAGCAAGGGCGTCCGCGTCGACGACGAGGGGGAAATCCGGCGCGAGCGCCCGGAGGGTGTCCCGGAGCGCCTCGGTGGTCTCCGGGTGGGTCCCCGCGCCCATCCCGATCACCACCGCACCGGGGGATGTGGAACGCGCGATATCGAGGATCTCGGGCACGTCCGTCGGTCGGAAGCGGTCCGACCCAACGGAGCGGACGATCAGGTTCGGGCTTGCGGCGCGCACGGCCGGGGCAGCGACCTCGGGGGTCACCACGGTCGCCCGTTCTGCGCCCGAGCGCATCGCGGCGAGTCCGGCGAGCGCCGGCGCCCCGGTGTACGGCCCACCTCCGATGACCAGGATCCGCCCCTTCCGGCCGCGAGGCTCCCTGGGCGGCGGGAAGAAGTGGAACTCACCGGGGCCGGTCTGCCTCCAGGCGTTCGGAGGCATCCCGATGTCGCGAACGGTGAGCTCGCCGACCCGGTCCGATTCCATCCCTTCCTTTGGGATCGTGAACGTTACGGTCCACGCGGGACGGAGACCTTCGGGGTCGGAGATCCCGGTGGGGATATCGACCGAGAGCACCGGCGCGCCGCTCGCGCGAATCGCGGCCACCGCCTCCCGTGTGGGGGAGCGGAGATGTCCGGTCTGGCCGGTGCCCAGCAGCGCATCGACCACGAGGGGCATGGTCGCGAGCTCCTCCGGGCGGGGGCCACCGACGTGGACCGGGACCCGGTTCTTGACCCGGTCAAAGCACCGTTGGGCGGCCCTCGAACGGACCTCCACCGGTGGATGGGTCAGCCAGATCTCCGGTAAGTAGCCCCACTGCAGCAGGTAGAACGCCGCACAGGTCCCATCACCTCCGTTGTTCCCCGGACCCGCGACCACGGCCACCCGTGCGGGAGGAGACGGGAGGTGACGGGTCGCCTCCTCGGCGGTCGCACGACCCGCGTTCTCCATCAGCGAGTCGAGCGTCACGCCGAGCGCGACGGTGTTCTGCTCGACGACCGCCATCTCCACGGAGGAGAGCGGCCGGCGCGAGGAGGCCCACATCTGCCCTCTACGAGGGGGAAGGAGACTCCGCCGTCTGGAAGAGATTCACGGTGGTGGGAAGGAGGTTCTTGCGGGCCAGATACTGCGACTGCGTTCGGCTGTAGCGGAAGAGGATGTCCGCCTTCCCCTCCTGAAAGCCCCACGGCCGCACGATCAGGAGGTCGCCCTCCCGGATCCACATCTTCTTCTTCATCTTCCCCGTGATCCGGCCCATCCGGGAGAGGTTGTCCTCGCACATCACGCGGATGCGTGCGGCCCCGAGCAACTGACTCGCGATTCCGAACACCTCTCCCCGATTGCGACGCGGGAGCGGAAGGCGGCCGACCTCTTCGCCGCCTTCGACGACCTCGACCGTCGGGGTCGGTTCCTCCTCGACCGGAGGGGGCGTCCCCTCGGCCGGATCGTCCGGTGGGTCGGGCACGACCCGGCGAGCCGACCCCACTATTTCAAGAGGGCGCCCGCCGGGGAAACACCCGGAGGGGATTCTCCTCAAGGATGCGACGTTGGTCGTCCGCCGGGATCGGGAGGGCACGGAACGCCTCGAGGTTGGCGCCGATGTCCCGCACGCCCGGGCCGGGCCAGTCGGTCCCGAACAGCACCTTATCGGAGAATCGGACGAGCTGCGGAAAGTACTCGAGGAGCCGCGACGGAGGCGTCCCCGACACTTCGAGCCACACGTTGGGGAAACGGCGGGCGAGGAACGTCGCACTCTCCATCCAGATCGGTCGACCTCCGTGGGCAAGGACGATGGTGAGCTTCGGGAAATCGACCGCGATGTCGTCCACGAACATCGGGTCGGCGAACCGGTTGCGCGCGCGCGGAAAGACCGATGTGCCCGTGTGGAAGATGATCGGTACCCGGTGGCGCTCACAGGCGTCATAGAGAGCCCGAAGCCCGGGAAGCGTGCCGTCGACATAGGCATTGGGCCGGAACAGCTGGTGCGGAGGATGGAGCTTGAGCGCCCGGATCCCGAGGTCCTCGACGAGGTGGACGACCTCCCGCTCGGGGTCGGGGTGGTCGGGACGGATGCCGCCGACCGCGATCAGGCGTTCCGGGTCGGCACGGACGTATTCCGAGACGAACGTGTTGGACGCCTCCGTGTATCCGATCACCTCGGGTGCGACATAGTTGATCAACGCCGCGCGCTCGACACCGACGCGGTCCAGGTACGCGAGAAAGGCCGTCGCGTCCGAGACGTAGCGGGCGGCACCCGTTTCGACCCGGGCCAGCATGGCGACCGCGTCCGGCCGCATCTCCCAGATCGGGTTGATGTGGACGTGGCAGTCCGTGACCCCCATCGTCGTCCCCGAGGTGTCGGGCCTTATAAGGAGAGGAACGGAGCCATCGAGTTGGGCCGAGGGTTTATCTCTCGACCGGACCCATGCCCCGCCCGACCGTATCTATGTCGACCACCCCGCGAACGATGCCGAAGCTCCTCAAGGCGACGTACCTCGCGGACCAGGAGTACCTGCTCGAGGAGACCCGCGCGACGAAGCTGTTCTACTTTCCCGCCCCGGTGCTCTGGACCTTCTTCTTCGGATTGCTGTCGCTCTTCGCCGCGCCCGCGGCCACGTCCATGGTACCTACCCTCTCCTCGACCGCCACCAAGTGGCTGACCCTGTCGAACTACGTTTCGGGGGATGTTCCAAAGTACCTCGCCTACTTCTGGTTCGTCCTCTTCCTCATCGGACTCCTCTGGCTGGTCGTCCGATATCTGCGATGGATCCGGACCGTCTATGCCGTGACCTCCCGCCGGGTGATCGTGCAGAAGGGGATCCTCGGGAAGGACTTCGATGAGATCCCAGTGAGCCAGGTGCGGGGCGTGGACGTCCACCAGTCGTTCGGTCAGCGGATCCTAGGGTACGGGACGGTGCGGGTCAGCTCCGAGGGCGGGGCCAACCTCGGCAACGAGGACTGGAAGGGGATCCCGAAGCCGTTTCGCTTCCAGAAGCTGATCGAGAACGCCACCGTTAACCAGCAGACCACCTCGGGCCCCGTCCAATGGACAGGTCCGGGCCGCTGAGCCGTCCCCGGACGGGCACCTTAAATCGGTCCGGCCCCGTCGGCCACGTGGGCCATGGCCGACGATTTTGATGTCATCGTGGTCGGGGCCGGCATGGCCGGTTGCCCGGCGGCGATCCGGCTCGCCCAGGGAGGTGCGAACGTCCTGCTCGTCGAGCGGGGCGCCGAGCCCGGGACCAAGAACCTCTCCGGCGGCCTCCTATGGGGAAACGACCTCGCCCGGATCCTGCCGAACTGGTGGCGCGAGATGCCGGTCGAGCGGCACCTCGTCCGCAAGCGGTTCGGGATGCTCACCACGGACAGTGCTCTCTCCTTCGACCTCGAAGAGGGAAGCTGGGGGGCCGAGCCGTACGCAGCTCACACGGTCCTTCGGTCAAGGACGGACAGTTGGCTCGCCAAGAAGGCCGAGGAGGCCGGGGCCACGGTCGTCGCATCGGTCCCGGTCGACCGCCTCAACTGGGAAGGCCAACGGGTGCACGGGATCGTCCAAGGCGGCGAGAAGATGACCGCCCCCGTGACGATCCTCGCCGACGGGGGGAACTCCCGCCTTTCGCTCGGCACCCCGATCCGGCCGAACTCGCATCTCTCCCCGGAGTCGACGGAGCTCGGGGTCAAGGAGGTGTTCCGCCTCGACCCCTCGGTGATCCAGGACCGCTTCCAGGTCGGCCCGAACGAGGCCCACACTGAGGAGTGGGTGGCGGGCATGTTCCCGCCGGGGGTCATGGGTGGGGGATTCCTCTACACGAACCGCGACACCGTTTCGCTCGGAATCATCGTCCAGATCGAGTCCCTCTACGGGCGGAACGCGTACTCCCAGGAGCTCATCGAGAAGTTCAAGCTGCACCCGGCGATCGCGCGTCGACTCAAGGGCGCGGAGCTGGTCGAGTACGGGGCGAAACTGGTCCCGTCCGGCTGGTCGAGCCGACCCGTGGCGTTCCACGGCGATGGGTGGATGGTCGCCGGTGACTCGGCCGGGTTCGTCTTCTCGAACGGGATCACGATCCAGGGAATGAACTACGCCATCCGCTCGGGTCTCGAAGCGGCCGAGACCGCCCTCGCGGCCCGGTCCGCGGGCAACTTCTCCTCGGCGCAGCTCGCCGAGTACGACCGTCGGCTCGAGGCGACGGGGATCATCGCGGACTTCCGGGACTTCGCCCGACTCGACCGGGTGAAGTGGAACCCCCGGATCTACTCGGTCTACCCGAGGTTCGCGACCGAACTGCTCCGATCGATGATGGCGGACGCCGGTTCGCCGAAGCGCTCGGCCCGCAAGGTGCTCCTTTCGGTGCAAAAGGCCGCGGGCATCAAAACGACGACGCTGCTGCGCGACGGGGTCGAGATCGCCCTCGACCTCTAACCGTTCGTCGCGCTCCGCGGAAGGAGCCTCCTCGCCCGGACCGCCTACAGGCCGCGGACTCGTCGGATCTCCTGAGTGAGAGCGGGAACGATCTGGAACAGGTCGCCCACGAGCCCGTAGTCGGCGACCTTGAAGATCGGCGCGGTGGCGTCCGAGTTGATCGCCACGATCACGCGGGAGCTGACCATCCCCACGAGGTGCTGGATCGCGCCCGATATCCCCACGGCCACGTAGAGCTGCGGTGAGACGGTCTTCCCCGTCTGACCGACCTGGAAGTTCGCCGGCCGCCAACCAGCGTCCGTGACGGCGCGCGAGGCACCTACCCCGGCACCCAACGACGCCGCGAGCTCCTCGATCAGATGGAAGTTCTCGGCGGCTCGGACCCCCCGGCCGCCCGAGACGACGATCGTCGCGTCCGAAAGCGCGGGGCCGCTGCCCCGAGCAGTGACTTCGACCTTGAGACGCTTCGGCGCCCAGAGGATGGCGGGCACGCCGTCCACGCCGACCGCTGTGACCACGGCCTCCGTCGGCGCGTCCGCGGGGGGAGCGAACGCATGCGGCCGAAGCGCAATGGCCGCATGCGCTCCCTCGAGTCTTCGGGTCTCGGTCGCCCGTCCTCCGAAGACCGGCCGCCGGACCTCAAGGACGTCTCCGGCGCGAGCGACTCCGGTCACGCCGGTAGCCACGGCGGCGTTCCACCGCGCCCCGAGGCGGGCGACCACGTCGCACCCGAACATCGAACCGCCCGTCAGGACTAGGCCCGAGGAGACCGACTCCGCGGCGGTCGCGACAAGGTGTGCTACGGCGGCCGTCACGCTGCCTTCAATCCGCGGGTCCTCGGCCACGAATACCTTGCCGACGCCCAGCTTCGCGAAGCCCGCGCTCGCGGAGCGCGCGGCCGGCCCGGCGAGGAAACCGACGACGTTCTCCCGGTCGCTGAGGCTCAGGGCGACCCCGACCGCCTCCCTCGTCGCGTCGGAGAGGCCGCCCTCGTGGAGTTCACCGACCACGAGCGTGGGCCCGGTCATGGGAACACCTTGGCCTCCTCCTTGAGGGCCTTCACGAGCTTCTGCGCGGCCTCCTCGGGCGTCTTGAACTCGAGCATCTTCGCTCCCGTCCGGGGCGGCGGCAGCTCGAACTTGGCCGGTCGGCTCGTGCCCGCACCGGCGGGTGGCGCGTCGGGGGGGACCTTGGTGATCGGGAGCTTCCTCGACTTGAGGATCGCGGGGAGCTTCGCCGTGCGCGGGTCGTTCCAGGCCTGCTGGAGAGCGATTACACACGGGGTGGGCGCTTCCCAAGACTCGGTACCGGCCTCGGTCGACCGTTGGAACCGGAACCTCGACGACCCTGCATCCCAGCGGAGGTCGAGGACCGCGCTGAAATCCGGCACGCCGAGAAGCTCGGCGAGCGCGGCGGCGACCACCCCCGCCTCGTCGTCACCAGCGTGCTTGCCGCACAGAACGAGGTCGTGCGGGAGCGCGGAGACGGCATGGGCGAGCGCCCGTGCCGAGATGATCGGGTCCGGGGCGACGGCGGGCGGCAGCTCGACCCACGTGGCCGCATCGCAGCCGAGCGCGAGCGATGCGCGGAGGACCTCCTCGGTCCTTGGAGCTGGACCGGCCGACACGACGTGGACCTTCGAGCCCGGCACGGACTCCTTCAGGAGGAGCGCCTGCTCGACCGCCGACTCATCGTACCCCGCTAGAACGAACTTCACCGCCTCGACGTCGAGGGTCGTTCCGTCCGAGGATGAGCGCAACCGTGTTTCCGCGTCCGGAACGGCCTTGACGCAGACGACGATCTCCACGGACCCGTCCCCGGCCTAGCGGTATCCCCGAAGGAGCTCGCGGGCGATGACCGTCCGCTGGATCTCGTTCGCCCCTTCGTAGATCTGGGTCAGCTTTGCGTCCCGGAGCAGCTTCTCGACGGGATATTCACGCATGTAGCCGTATCCTCCGAAGATCTGGATCGCCTGGTCCGCCACGGCGAACGCCGTGTCGGAGGCATAGCACTTTGCGATGGAGGACTCGAGCGTCCCCTTCTGACCCCGGTCGATCGTCCACGCGGCTCGCCACGTGAGGAGCCGGGAAGCGTGGACCGCCTGGACCATGTTCGCGAGCTTGATCTGGATCGCCTGGTGCTCCGCGATCGGTTTGCCGAACGTCTCCCGCTTGAGCGAATAGGAGGCCGCGTGGTCGAGGGCGGCCTGGGCGATCCCCGTGGCGAGCGCGCCGATCGGGGTCCGGGTCTGGTCGAGGGTCCGCATGGCGAGCGAAAAGCCGTTCCCCTCGGGTCCCAGCCGGTCCGCCGCCGGGACGCGGACGTGGTCGAAACGCACGGTCGCGGTGGAGGAGGCCCGGTGCCCCATCTTCTCCTCGTCCGGTCCGACCGAAACTCCCTCGGCCGACCTCGGGACAACGAACGCGGCCACCCCCTTGTGGCGCAGGGTCGGGTCCACCGTAGCGAAGACGGTGTACAGCGACGCCTGTGGGGCGTTCGAGATGAAGCACTTCTCGCCCGTCAGCAGGTAGTCGTTCCCGTCCCGCTGCGCCATGGTGCGCATGGTTCCCGGGTCCGAGCCGCCCGACGGTTCGGTCAGCGCGAACGAGGCGAGGTGGTAGTCGGCGCAGAAAGGGCCCAAGAACCTTTCCTTCTGTTCGGGGGTTCCGTCCAGGAGGATCGGCTCGAGCGCGAGGCAGTTCGCGATGGTCGAGGTCGTCATGCCCCCACAGGCGTAAGCGAGCTCCTCGACGATCAGGCACTGCTCGAAGAGGCCGAGACCGCTCCCGCCGTACTCGGTGGGGACGTTCAGGTTCATCAGCCCGAGCTCGTAGGCCTTCCGGTAGATCTCCTCCGGGAACCTCGGCGCCCGGTCGCACTCCGCCGCATGCGGGGCCATCTCGGTCCGAGCGAACTTGCGGCCCAGGTCCCGCAGGCTTTCCTGCTCCGGGGTCAGCGAAAAATCCGGCATGCTGCGCGAGTCGGGCGTGCCACCGAAATCCGATATATCAGCGCTTGGGTGCTCCTCGGCGTGGCAAAACGTCGCGCGCGCCCCGGCCGGCGAAGGGACCGACGGGCCCTTCGGGTCCGCCACTTCGCCCAGCTCGACCGTGACCGGGCCCGTCGGGTCGGCGTCCCGGAGGTCATCCTCGGAGAGGGGAAGAGCGTCGATCACCTGCTCGCCATCCTCGACGCGCTCGCCCGCCGGGGACTGGGCGCTCTGGTCTCGCGTCCGACCCCCACCCAGCTGCTCGCGTTGCGCCACTGGCGCCCGACCACCGGGGTGCGCCCATTGCTCCGGGTCCTCGCGCACGACCGACTGGTCCGATTGCCCGGTCCCCTCGGCCCAAAGTACCGGACCGGTCTGGTGGCCGTCGTGACGGCCGGCACGAGCGATGTCCCGCTCGCCGAGGAGGCGTGCGCTCTCCTGCGGGAGCTTGGCCTCCGGGTGGTCCGGCAGTACGATGTCGGAGTGGCTGGGCTCCATCGGCTGCTGACGGCGATCCACCGGACCGAGGCGAGACATCCCGAGGTCTACCTCGTGTTCGCGGGCCGAGAAGGCGCTCTCCCGACGGTCGTGGCCGGTCTGGTCCGCGCGCCGGTCGTGGGGGTTCCGACCTCCGTCGGCTACGGTCGTGGTGGACGGGGCGAGGCGGCGCTCAATGCGATGCTCCAGTCCTGTGCTCCCCTTGCGGTGGTGAACATCGACGCCGCGGTACCGGCCGCCCTGTTCGTGGCGCAGCATTTCGTCGAGCGGCCAAAGCCCGAGGTCCGCTCGGCCCGTCGCCCTCGCGCGCCGCGACGGCGGGGAATTGCCGCCAGAGCTGCATGACCGGGCCCGAGAGAAGGGCTTTTGAGAGGCCCGACTCCTCGCCGAGGTGTGCCTCCGCGCGCCCTGCTGTCCGACGAGGAAGAACGGGAGGACCGCGAGGACCGGGACAAGCTCCGGTCGCTCGACACGAAGCTCCGCGGCCTGTTCGACCGACGTGAGGACTTGATCGTCGAGGTCCGCAAGGTCACGGCGGAGCAGAAGTCTGTCTACGACCGACGGCAGGCTCCGCAGGCCGAGGTCGAGCGGCTCTACGAGGAACACCACCAGCTCGGGCGTAAGATCGCCGAGGTGAGGAACGTCCGCGAGGCCGCCCGCAAGAAGGTCGAAGAAGCCATCGTCCGGGTGCGGGAGGCCCGCCTCTCGTTCGCTCCGGGAGAGCGGGTGCGGCCCGAACAGATCCGAAAGGAGATCGCCGAGCTCGAGCTGCGTCAACAGACGCGGGCGCTCCCCCTCGACGAAGAGAACGCGCTCATCGCCCTCCTCCGTCAGAGGTCGCACGACCTGAAGCAGGCCGAGGCGCGGACGGCGGTCGCCGCCGCTCACCAGCAGAAGCTCAAGGACGCCGAGGCGGCCCTTCTCGCCGCTCGGGAAGAGTTCGCGCTACGCACGAAGGAGCTCGCCGAGGTCAAGACAGAACGGGACTCCAAGATGGTCGCCGTGCGTGAGAAGCTCGAGGTCGCGGGGGGTCTCATCGCCTCGCTCCGGGAAAAGGGGCGCGCCCGCGCCGACCTGATCGCCCAGATCGACGCGATCAGCCGCGAGATGGACGGTCTCGAGCGCGAGGCGCGCCAGCTGCTCGCCCGTTCCCGGGCCCGCCGTGAGCAGGCGCGCCGCACGCTCCGGACGTACGCGCACACTCGGGGTCCGCCGACCGAGGAGATGCTCGCGACGACGGCCGAGGCCCACCTGGAAGAGTTGCTGAAGCGCGGGAAGGTAACGCTCTAGGTCGACCGGCCCGGCTGCTCAGGGCGGCAGGATGTCGACCACGGTCACCGTGAACCTGAGGGACTCCCCGACTACCTCGTCGTTAAAGTTCTCCGTCATGGTCCCGGTGCCGAAGTTCACGGCGCTCACGATGAACTTCGTGGTGTTGCAGACCGAGGTCGACGAGTGCCCCAGGACGAGCCCGGCGCTCGCCGGCGTCAGGAGGCTCGAAAGCGTCACCGTCGTCGCATTGAGCGAAGAGACCTCGTAAGGGAGACCGTTCGGCGAGCTCTTCTCGCTCACGCTCGGAAGGGCCTGGAGGGTCACGGTCGTCGAGTTGACCGCGAAGACGGTGTCGTTCCAACCATACGTCGGGTCCGCGAACTGGACGCCCACGTTCGCGGTGGCGTTCGGGTAGAGCGTCGAGAACTGGGCCGCCGGGACGAAGGTGAGCACCGGGACCGTGAGCCCGAGCGGCGCGGTCTCCAGGCAGCTTTGGACGAGCGGCCCGTACGCGAGGTTCGGAGGGATGACGACCGTGGCGCTCTGGTTGCCCGCAAGGCCGATCAGACCCTGCCAGAACCCCGGGACGACCGCGCCGAAGGAGAGGTTGCCCACGGTGTAGCCCCCGGACGGCGTGTTCGCGCCCACGTGCACGGCGAGCGGAGTGTACGCGGAAGCGGAGGACCGCATCGCAAACTCGAGCGACTTGGGGTACGACCCGTTGTTGACCGCGACCGAGTAGAACGAGGTGTCGAAGACGCGCCCGGCCTGCGCGCCGCTCGCGAACTGACCGATGTAGTTGACCGTCACGTTGTCCCCCTCCTGGACCGTGAGGATCGTACCCGACGACTTCGGTTTGTTGAACTCGTAGAGGACCGCCGCGCCGATCCCCGCGACCGCGAGGATGACGACCACGAGCACGACGAACAGGATGCGGGAGGGTTTCTGGGTCACCATGGGCCGTTTTGCTCGGTTCGAGGGAGGGTGGGGGTCAGCTCGTCGCTGGTCTCGTCATCGATTCGGAGAGACAGGTGTTCCTCATTCCCCCGCCCCCGAAGTGGAGGCCGATATAAACCCTCGGGGGCGCCCCGTCAGGCGCGACGCAGCTTCCCGACGATCGGTTCCTCGATGACGCCCTCTTCCTCGAGGCGGTTGAGGACCGTCTCCGCCCGGTCCCCTACGAGTCCCTGGACGGATACTCGGGAGAGGACCTCCTTCAGGTCGGCGTAGCCGTCCGCCGATACGTCCGCGAGGTCGTCGAGCTGGTCGAGGAACAGCGACTCCTCGGCGCGCTCGGCCACCGACGGGACGGCGCGTGCGGGCGAAGGCGGTGGGGCCCGAGTCACGGTCACGGTCGGCGGCGTCGGCAGAGTGGCTCGGGATGGACCGCTCTCGCCTCCCACCCGTCGCACAGCGTTCGCGAGCTCCCGACGGAACGCGACCCGGTCCACGTTCGGATACCGCTCCCGGGATGCGCGGGCCGCGCGCAGCCAGTTTGACGGGAGGTGGCCCTCCCGAAGCTGTTCTTCGGTGAGTCCCGGCGCTTTTTCCAGGCGTTCGATCAGGTCGAGTCGATCGAGGGTCTGCCGGACGATCTCCGCGAGCGCCGCGCGCTCATCGGTCTCGGCGACCGAGCGAACGCCCTCTGCGCGGACCGAGACGTAACCGACGCCGTCCCGGCCCCGGAACAGGTGGGCCTTCCCGACCACGATCGCGGGACGGGGCGCGGAGGCGGACCGCAGCTGGGCCATCGCGCGCGGCTGGAACGAGCCGGCGGTCACCGCCACGGCCCCGGTCGGGTCGCTGAGGCGGGCCCGCCAGAACGACTGGGATTCGTCCCGCCCGATCGATTCGGCTGGGGAGAGGTTGCCGGCCAGCAGCACCCGGTTCATTCGGGCGCCGAACGGAGAGAGCAGGTAGGTCGCGGGACGTTCGCCCTCCCCCTTCTCCTCCTCGAACGAGCTCTCGAGCTCGCGGGCCGTGACCCGCCAGGCGGGCTCTCGAAGCGACATCAGCGCCGCTCCCCCAGCCGCGCCGAGAGCTCCTCGGCCGCGGCGTCGAGGTCGATGTCGACGCGCTCGATCGACTCGGGAGTCAGGGTGACCCCGAACTCGTCACGGGTGCCGGCCCCGCGAACGCGCAAGCGACGGCCGAGCAACGTCTCGAGCAGTTGCTCTTCGATCAGGCTCGGGTCCGGCTGGCTGCGGAGCCGGGCCTCCGCCTCCTCGAGCGTCACCCCCCAGAGCTTCTCGGTGTCGGCCCGGTTCGCGTTCACCGTCAGAGCGCCGGTCCCGTCGTCCAGCACGATCCTCGCTCGCAGGTCGGGCTGGCCCTCGACCTGTCCGTGCACGCGGCAGATTCCGCTGCGCACCGTGCGCTGACAGGTGGGGCATCGGAACACGATCCCGCTCGGAGGAAGTAGTCCGACGACAAGGCCCTCGACGGCGACCGCCGCCCCCCCTCCTTCGTCCTCCACGTCCGCGATGGAGCGGGGCGGGGACTCGAGGAGCTGCGCGGGGTCGGGAAGGTCGTTTCCCTCCACCCGGACGACGGTCGCCCGCTCGTCGAGGACGAGCTGGGGTCTCGACCGGAACGCACGGACGTACGCCCCGGCGATTCGCACGGCTTCCCCGGCTTTGAGACCGAAGTCGCTCCAGGAGGAGAGCGTGATCGCTCCGGTGCGGTCCGCCACCAGCCCCTCGTGCACGACCCGCCGCTCCGTTCCGACGGTCACCGACTTAGGAGCGATCCGGACGACCCGGACCTCGAGGCGGAAGCCCTCCTCCGACGGACGAAGCTCCTGGACCGTGCGGAACGGGATCTCCTCCGCATCCACGCGGGGGAGCTCCGCGGGACTGGCCGGCGCGACTCGGGTCTTCCATCCGAATGTCACTTCGGGGCGGCCGCGGAACTCTCGCACTTCCGCTCCGACCACCCGCAGCACGAGCCCCCGCTCGATCTCCTCCCGGGGCGGGTCCCACCAGGTGAACCGTACAGTCGCGGTCCCGTCGCTCAGGAGGCCCGAGAGGAGCGGCCGGCGGCTGCCGTCCGACTTCCGCGTGACCTCCCGACGTTCGCACACGACGACCCGGGCGACGAACTCGACCGGAGAGGTCGTCGGCCGGAGGTCCCGAAGTCGGGTCTCGATGGGGGCGGCGGCCGGTTCGGCGCTCATGAATGCGGCGTCCAGCGGCGCCACTTCCTTCGCTGATAAAAGCGCCCCGTCGTGGACGGACGATGAACCGTGAGAGCCCAGGAGGCGGCTCGGGCGGTGCGGCCGGTGATAAGCCTTTTCCCCCTCGGACCCTGACTCGCGCAACGTGGTCGCGAAGTTCTCCCAGAAGGTCGACCGCATCCTGGCGACACGAGATTCCCTCGTTTGCGTCGGACTCGACCCGGACCCGACGCTGATGCCGAAAGGAGTTCGTCGGCTTCCCTTGCGGGTCCAGCTGGAGCGTTTCTTGAATGGGATCGTCTCGGCGACCTATCCGCACGCGGCGGCGTACAAGATGCAGTTCGCCTCCTACCTCCAGTACGGTCCCGTCGGAGTCGCCTTCCTGGAGAAGCTCAGCCGGCGGATCGGTCCGACCCGACTCCGGATCCTCGACCTCAAAGCGAACGACATCCCGAACACGCTGCGGATGCTCCGGGACGGGGTCTTCGGTCGGTTCGGGTTCGACGCGATCACCTTCACTCCGTGGCTCGGATGGGAGACGCTCCAACCGTTCCTCGACGACCCGGCCCACGGCGTCTTCGTCGTGGCGCATTCGTCGAACCCTGGCGCGATCGACTTCCAGGAGATCCCTACTCCACGCGGACCGCTGTGGCTCGCGGTGGTCGGCGAAGTGCGGCGTCTCGCCCACGCCAACGGGAACGTCGGGGTCGTCCTCGGAGCGACCTTCTCGGATGCATTCCATGCGGCCCGCACGACGCTGGGCAACGGCATCCCCATCCTGGTCCCGGGGATCGGCGCGCAAGGTGGTTCGCTCGCGACGGCGGTCCGCGAGGGAGTGGACGTCCACGGTCGCGCCCTTCTCGTGAACGCCTCGCGATCGATCCTGTACGCCTCCTCGGGTCCGGACTGGAAGAAAGCGGCCGCCACCGAGGCGGAGCGCCTGAAGGTCCAGATCAACCAGTTGCGTGCAGGCCTTCGTACAGGCTGAGCAGCGCGTGGACCACCACGGGCAAGGCGTAGAGCGCTTCGGCCCGGTCCCGCCCGGCCCGCCCCATCCGTCGGGCGAGCGCTGGGTCGTCGAGAACGATCCGGGCCTTGTCCGCCAGGTCGGTCGCGATCAACGGCTCGGCGAGGAGCCCTTCCTTTCCGGGCTCGATCAGCTCCCGGACGCCGGGCATGTCGGCCACCACGACGGGTAGGCCGGCAGCCATCGCCTCGGCGACGACCAGTCCGAACCCCTCGAGGCGGTTCTGGGAGGGAAAGACGAAGACGTCGCCGAGAGCGAGGAAGTACGGAAGGTCCTCGTCCGACACCGCCGGGCAGAACCGGACCCGGTCCTCGACCCCGAGACGTCGGGCGAGTCCCACGAGGCTCGGCAACCGGGGTCCCGCGCCGATGACCACGAGGACGACGTCCTTGGGGAGCTGCGCGAGGGCCTGCAGGATGACGTCGACGCCCTTGTGCGGGACCAATCGTCCCGTGAACACCATCACGCGCTTTCCTTCGAGCCGGAGGTCGGCCCGGATCCGGCCGGGGTCGAGCCCCGGGCGGAACCGGTCGAGGTCGACCGCGGAGGGGATCACCGTCAGCGGGCGACCCCGAAGCGGCGCGGAGGTCACGCCGTAGCTCCTCGTGTGGACGACGATCCGAGCGGTCCGGTCGAGGGTCGGGGGCAGGAACACCGTCTGGTAAAGCCCCGCGAGGAGTCGGCCCGGCGCGCCCGGCAGGTACAGGTCGCAGTGGTAGGTGAGGCAGACCGGAGCCTTGCGTCGGGCGAGCACCCGCGTCGCGAAGTAGGAGGTGAGTGGGGGTGGATAGTGGAGGTGGAAGACGTCCGGGGAGAGCCCTCGGACGATCCGGCCAGTGCCGAAGTCGAGGGGAGTGTCGAGGAGGACTCCGAGCGATCGGCTGCGGAGGATGCGGTAGCCTTCGACCTCCTCTACAGCGGGAAGGTGGCGGTCGTAACGTGAAGTGACGACCGTGACCTCGTGGCCCTCCCGCGTGAACTCCCGGACGAGGCCGCGAACGTGGGACTCCACTCCCCCCGCATGGGGGTAGAAGAACGGGAGGACCTGGACGATCCGCACGGGGCCGGCCTAGGCGGCCCTCCGTCTTACGACCATCGGAGGATGGGACGAACCCGCGTCAGGCCTCGGAAACCGGATGCCGGGGGGTGGCCTGAGGGGTGGACTCACGCGTTTGAAGCAGCGCGTCGGCCGGGAGGGCGGAGATCTCGATGCCCTTCATCGCGTCTCCCAGGTTCGTCGAAACGCGCGCAAGCACCTCGGGTTGGTCGTAGTGCAGCGAGGCCTCCACGATCGCGCGGGCGACCTTCATCGGGTGCTGGGCCTTGAAGATCCCACTACCCACGAAGACTCCGTCCACACCGAGCAGGCGGCACAGCGCCGCGTCGGCCGGCGTAGCGATGCCCCCCGCGGCGAAGTTGACGACGGGGAGACGTCCGAGGCCGCGAACCTCGTTGACGATTCCTTCGGAGACCCGCTCCTTCTTCGCCCAGCCGCCGACGTCCTTCTTCGCGAGCTTCTGGACCTCCGCGACGTCGAAGCGCATCTGGCGGATGTGGCGGACCGCCTCCACTACGTTACCGGTGCCCGCCTCTCCCTTGGTCCGGATCATCGCGGCGCCCTCCTCGATCCGGCGAAGCGCCTCTCCGAGATTGCGGGCCCCGCAAACGAACGGGATCTTGAACTCCTTCTTGTCGACGTGCTGGAACGGGTCGGCGGGGGTGAGCACCTCCGACTCGTCGATCATGTCGACCGCGAGCGCCTCGAGGATCTGAGCCTCCGCGGTGTGGCCGATACGACACTTCGCCATCACGGGGATGGAGACGCGCTCCTTGATCTCGCGGATCTTGGCCGGGTCGGCCATCCGCGCCACTCCTCCCGCCGCTCGGATGTCTGCCGGAACCCTCTCGAGGGCCATCACCGCGACGGCCCCTGCCTCTTCCGCAATGGCGGCCTGGTCGGCCGTAGTCACGTCCATGATGACCCCACCCTGCTGCATGCGGGCGAAGCCGCGCTTGACGAGCTCCGACCCGAATCGGAGCTTCTCGATCGCCTCGGTCATACGGGACTTCCGCCTGAGGAAGAACCGGCGCGCGTATAATACGGACGTGGACCCGGATACCGAAAACTTAAGCGGCGGGCGGCCCTGAGAATCTCGGGCAGGGGGAGCTGGGCACCGGCTGAGAGGACGAGGGGAACCTCGTCGACCCCACGAACCTGCACGGGATAATGCCCGCGAAGGGAACGCGATGCGACACCTGATGGGGAAGCTCTCCGCCGGCCCGCGGAGGCTGTGAACGACCTAGAAGTAGCCCCGGCTCCGGGTTCCCGTCGGCTCCGTCGCCCCGGTCGGCTCGGGCGAGCGTTGATCGCGGTCGCGATCGCGCTCGTCGTCGTGATCGCGAGCTTCGGAACCTACGAGTACTACTCCTCCGGGGCGTCCTCGGGCGAACCCACGCTCGTCGTGTACACGTACTCCTCGTTCTTCAACGGGAACTGCGGCGGAGGCGCGGCCGACCTCTCGCTCCTGGTCGATGAGTTCGAGCAGGCCCACGGAGTGCGCGTCCAGCTGGTCTGCCCGAGCGGCAACCTCGTGAGCGCTCTCCAGTCGCCCTCGGACTATGGACTGCCCGCCGCCGACCTCGTGGTCGGGCTCGACGAGATCACCGCCCCCGAGGCCGAGTCCCTGGGCCTCCTGACCCCCTTCTCGCCGCCCGAGCTCGCCTCGATCCCTCCGTGGATCGTCTCCGAGCTCGACCCATCGAAGGGCGTGGTCCCCTACGAGTACGGCCTGCTCGCGGTCGACTACACCTCCGACTTCTACAACGCGACCGGCGGCTCCGTGGCCCGCTCAACGTTTCCCGAGGTCGCTAACAACTCGACATGGGCCGCCCAGTTCGTGACGGAGAACCCGCTCTACGACATCACTGGCGAGGAGTTCCTCGTCTGGCAGATCGAGTACTACGAGTCGGTCCTTCACCAGGGTTGGCAGGGATTCTGGCAGAAGTTCTTCTCCGAACCCCATCCGAACCCGGCGACCGACTGGTCCACCGCCTTCGGAGAGTTCGGGACGCCATCGGGCCAGAACCAGATGGTCGTGAGCTACGCCACCGACCCCGCCTACGCCGCCGCGTTCGGCGAGGCCGGCAGCTTCAACTCCACCGTCTCCTGGTGGAACGGGACCGCGTACGGCTGGCGGACGATCTACGGCGTTGGGGTCGTCCACGGATCCCGGCACCTTGAGCTCGCCGAGGAGTTCGAGCAGTTCATCCTGGGCGGCACGTTCCAGTCGTACATTCCCGAGAACGAGTGGGAGTACCCGGCGAACGCGACCGTGACGCTCCCGGCGGTATACTCCGCCGCGATCGACCCGAACTCCGTGGTCGCCCTCAACAACGCGACCACCCCCGCGTCGGTCGCGTCCAACTTGACGGCGCCGAACGGTTGGCTCAGCACCTGGAGCTCGCTCGCCGGAGGATGAGGGTGCGGTTCCGCCGGGAGGGAGCGGGCTTTCTCCTCCCTGTCATCGCGTTCGTTGCGCTGTTCGCCCTCCTCCCGGTGGCCATCCTCTTCGCCCATGCGTGGGCCAGCGTTGGGGGGACCAACGGGTTCGTCTCGGTCGTGTCGAGCCCGAGCAACCTCCGCTCGCTCGACAACTCGCTCGAACAAGGAGCCCTCTCGGCCAGCCTCGCGGTCGCGTTCGGCTATCCGGCGGGCGTGTTCGTGGGACGGTACGCGTTCCGGGGGCGCTCGCTCCTCCGCTCGCTCCTGCTCGTTCCGTTCCTGATGCCGACGCTCGTGGTCGTGTTCGGGGTCCTCGACCTATTCGGTCCGTCCGGGGTGGTCTCGAGCGCGCTGCCCGCGACGGCCTGGTTCGGAACCGGCATTCCTGCGGTCGTCGCGGCGAACCTGTTCTTCAACGTCCCGATCGTCATCCTGCTCACGGCGACCGGTTGCGAGACCGCTTCCGTCGAGCTCGAAGAGACCGTCGGGACCCTCGGAGGTTCGCCGTTCCGGGCGTATATCGAGGTGTGGGCACGGCCGACGGGGGTCGGCGCCGCTGCCGGGGGACTGCTCACGTTCCTGTTCTCGGCGCTTTCCTTTGCGCCACCTCTCCTTCTGTGCGGGGCGAGCGCCCGTTGCTACACGCTCGAAGCCCAGGTGTACGCGCTCGACCAGACGTTCCTCCAGCCGAACGCCGCCGCGGTGCTCGCCCTCGCGATGGTCCTCGTGTTGATGGTTCCTACCGCGCTCTACCTCGCCCTCGTGAGCCGGCTTCGCGCGAACCCCGGCCGCCGGTCGTCGGGCCCGCGCCCGATCGACTGGCGGATGCCGGGCAGCTGGCTGCTGGCGGCCGAGACGACCGCCGTTCTTGGGGTGGAAGCGGCACTGCTCGCGGCCGTGTTCTACCGCACGGTGGCCCCGACCGGGTCGTACGGCGCGGGGGCCGCATGGACCGCCCTGTTCTCCTCCTCCACGACCGACCATCTCGGAGTCTCCGCCGTGGGGGCCATCGGTAACACCCTGTTCTTCGCGGTGGTCGCGGCGCTGCTCGCCCTTCTCCTCAGCGTGGTCAGCGGCTACGCCATCGTCCGCCGCCCGGACCGCGCGGTGACGCTCGGCCTTCTCCTGTTCATCCCGCTGCTGCTCTCTCCGGTGGTGCTCGCCTTCGCCCTCTCCTCGTTCTGGGAGCCGTTCCTGGGCGCAGGGACGAACGTCTGGGCGCTCGTGATCGTCAGTCAGGCGATCTTGGCCCTCCCGTTCGCTCTCCAGAGCCTCGAGATCCCGCTCGCCGGCCTCTCCTCGGCCGCCCGCGACACGGCACGGACGCTCGGAGCCTCCTCGATGGGAGCGTTCCTGGACGCCGACCTCCCCCGCGTCCAGGACGGGCTCGTCACCGTGGGGATGTTCGCGTTCGCGTTCGGCCTCGGAGAGTTCACCGCGACGAACTTCCTGGTGCCGCCCCCTCTGACCACGCTCCCGGTCGCGCTCTACGCCCTCACGGAGGTCCGGCTGTTCCCGGTGGCGGACGCCGCGGCCGGACTCCTCATGCTCCTCAGCCTCGCGGTGTTCGCCGTCATCGCGGTTGGAGGCCGTCGTGTCGAGCTCTAGGTCCGTCCTCGAGGTCGAGGGGCTCTCGGCGGCCTGGGACGGGGTCCCCGTCTTTGAGGACGTCAGCTTTCACATCGGCGAGGGCGAGTTCTTCGTCCTG
>DATJVA010000036.1:0-14340 GCA_035502015.1 Thermoplasmata archaeon
ACCGACGCACGACTCCTCCCGCGAGTCGGACCATGCCGCCGACGGTGAGCTCCTCGAGGGCCACGTCGTGAAGGTCGACGGAACCTCCCGCCTCGACCGTGCCGGCTGTGAGCTTCCCTCCCAAACGGAACTTCCCACCAACGGAGACGGTCTTCGCCGTCAGCGTCTGGGCTCCCTCGAGCTTCCCTCCGACCTCGAAGCTGTCGGCGGAAGCGGGGCCCGAGACCGTGATCCCTCGGTCCGCGTCGACCCGGCCGGCCCGAAGCTCGCCGTCCACCTCGACCGAGCCGTCACGAGCCTCGAGGTCTCCCTCGACGAACAGGTGGCCGCGCACGCGGACGACCCCGTCGTCCGAGCGGAACGAGCGACAGTCCATGTCGCCGAGTACGTCAGCGTTCCCATCGAACCGGGCGTGGCCCCCGACCGCGAGGAGGCCCTCGACCTCGAGTTCGGAGTCGGCTCCGACCCGTAGATCGCCGTCGAGCTTTCCCAGCCGCACCCGTCCGTGTCGGGGCACGCGCGTTTCTACCATCGATAGGGGAAGCGCAGGGCCCATCTATAGGGGTAGGTCACTAGGAGTGACTACCGGGGCGGAGCTGCGACGCCGGGAAGCTCCAATAGGGGAACTCCCTCCCCTGCCCGTGGCAGACTCACTCGAGGCGGTTCGGCGGGAGGTGGTCATCTGCACGCAGTGCCCCCGTCTCGTGAGATATCGCGAGCGGGTCGCTCACGAGAAGAAGCGAGAGTTCCGAGAGGAGGAGTACTGGGGTCGGCCCGTCCCGGGCTTCGGCGACCCGTCAGCACGGCTTGTGGCCGTTGGCCTCGCGCCGGCAGCGCACGGTTCCAACCGGACGGGACGCGTCTTCACGGGCGACCGGTCCGCGGCGTTCCTCGTTCGGGCGTTCCACGAGGCAGGTTTCGCGAACCAGCCGACGTCGCTGCATCGAGGGGACGGATTGCGCTACCGCGACCTCTACCTCACCGCGGCCCTGCGCTGTGCGCCTCCCGACAATCGTCCGACGCCCGAGGAGCGCGCCCACTGCGCGCCGTTCCTCGAGCGCGAACTGAGGCTCCTTTCCGAAACGAGGGCGATCCTCGCTCTCGGAGGGTTCGCCTGGGACGCGGTCCGCGAGGTGGTGCCTCGGGTGTACGGAGGCGAGCGACCGAAAGGCGCGTTCGCGCACGGGGCGGCCCTTCCGCTGGGCCCCGGACGACCGATCCTCTGGGGTTCGTTCCACCCCAGCCCCCAGAACACGAACACCGGAAAGCTGACCCTTCCGATGCTCGTCGGTCTGCTTCGGCGCATACGAGACTCGTACGAGACGTCCACACCGGTGCGGACACGCCATCCTTAACCGGGCGAAAGGGTGCGTCGGAACGTGATCGACTTCGAGCTCCTGGAGCGGGACGGACTCGCCCGACGGGGTCGGTTCACGACGCCCCACGGGACCATCGAGACCCCCGCTCTGCTGCCGGTCGTCCACCCGGACCCCGCGCGGCAGCCCGTCTCCCCCGAAGAGATGCGAACACGGCTCGGTGTGGGCGCGGTGATCACGTCCGCCTACATCACCTGGCGAACACCGCCGCTCAGGTCGATGGCGGAGTCCGAAGGGATTCACCGCCTCATCCGGTTCGATGGACCGGTGATGACCGACTCGGGAGCGTTCCAGCAGCACGCCTACGGCTCGGTCGAGGTGACTCCTGAGGAGATCCTCGCGTTCCAGAACGCCATCGGCAGCGACATCGCCACGATCCTCGACGTCTTCACCGAGCCCGAGGAGAGCCACGAGTCGACCGAGGCCGCGATGCGGACCACCTCGGAGCGCGCTCGAGCCGGGCGGGCCGCCCGACCCGGTCTGCTCGCCGTTCCTGTTCAGGGCGGTTCCCACGAGGACCTTCGAGCGGAATCGGCTCGCACCGCGAGCGACCTCGGGGACGTGCTCGCCGTCGGTGGCGTGGTCCCATTGATGGAGCAGTACCGTTTCCCCGAACTCGTCCGCGTCCTCCTCGCGACGCGCCCCGCGCTCTCCCCCGCGAGAGCGGTACACCTCTTCGGGACCGGGCACCCGATGACGTTCGCGCTCGCGGCGCTCTTCGGGGTCGACCTGTTCGACTCGTCCGCCTATCACAAGTTCGCTCGTCGTGGCAGCCTCATGTTCCCGGACGGGACGGTGCCCCTCGAGGATATCCGGGAAAGCACGTGCCACTGTTTCCTTTGCGCCGAGGTCCCGCTCAACGAGCTGGCCGAGCGGCCCGCGGAGGAGCGGGAACGCCGGGTCGCCTACCACAATCTCGTCGTGTCCGTCGAAGAGGTCGCTCGGGTCCGCCAGGCGATCCGGGACGGGACGCTCTGGGAGCTCGCCGAACGACGCAGCACCGCGCACCCGGCCCTTCGCGCCGCGCTGCGTGAGGCGATGGCGCACCCGGACACGTTCCTCGCGGCCGAACCGGAGTCGCGGAGAGCGTTCCGGGAGGTCGTCTCCGAGAGCCTCGAGCGGCCCGTTGCGGTCCGGTTCCGCCACGCGGTGCAGGCGTACCGGGCCGGGAAGCCCGCGAGCCGGCTGGTCGTCCGGTTCCCCCTTCGACCGGAGTACCTGCGATATCTTCCGGCTCTCGACAGCTCGGGCCGGCCGATCGAGTGGGAGACGTCCACCCCGTTCGGACCCGTGCCGGTCGAGCTCACCGACCTCTATCCGGTCGGCCCGTTCCTCGGGATCGAGGAGTTCGCCCACCGAAATCACCACCGACCCCCCGCGGCGTTCGCCCGGGCGGTCGCCGACGTGATCGGCACGGAGGCCGAGACGGAGCGCGACTGGACACCCGAATGGGATCGACGCCAACTGGTGAGGCTGCTGGAGTGGCGGTACGGCGCCGCGTCCGCGCCGCAGCTCGCGGAGGACCTCAAGGCCGAACGCTCCCGCCGGACCGGACGGTTCCGTGCGATGCTCGCAGAGGGAGAGCCCGAGTTCGTGGTCGGGACCGACGGGATCCCGCGGCCGACGTTCCGGGGCGGACGGCGTCTCCACGCTCGGCTTCCGCTGGGTCGAGAACGGGTCGTCGTTCACGCCGACGCCGTGCCGTTCGTTCGCGAAGGCCGCAGCCTCTTCTCGACGTTCGCGCTGTCGGCCGACCCGGGGCTAGCTCCGGGGGCCTCCGCTCTCCTGGTCGACGAGTCGGATACCTACCTCGCGGTGGGGCGTCTCGTCCTGGCCCCTCACGAGATGGGACGCCTTCCGAGGGGCGTCGCGGTCCGCGTCACGGCGCACGCTCGGTCCCGCTCGGAAGTGCCGGAAGAGTGAGCCACCGAGAGAGCCCGCCCCGGCGCCCTTCGAGCGGACGCCTTTAAGGCCCGGAAGGTTAGGGGCCGTCGACCGCGCTCCGGGGTTAGATGACCAAGACGTTCCTCCTTCTGCAACTGGACAGCGAAGGGGCGTCGTACTCCGAGGTCGCCACCGTACTCGAGGACCTCGGATTCCGGGCCGAGACGGAAGGGTACGACTTTGTCTACGACTGGGGCCGGTCGGTGACCATCGCGGAGTCGCTCGCCTTCGCGGACCGGATCCAGGAAGCTCTGCACGGCTCGCGCGTACGCTTCCGCATCGAGTCGACCGAGGATTGAACGGGCGCGAACCCGCGGCCGACCGCGGGGTTATAACCGTCTCCTCGGTGGACGGGCGATGGTGATCCTCGGCATCGAATCCACGGCGCACACCGCGTCGGTCGGGATCGTGGACGAGGGGGCGAAAGTGCTGGGCCTCGCCTCGGACTTCTACCAGCCTCCCGCCGGTGGGATTCATCCACGCGAGGCGGCGAACCACCACGTCGAGGTGTTGCCGGGGCTCGTCAGCAAGGCGCTCGAGGCCGCCCACGCCCGACCGAACGAGATCGACGCCGTCGCGTTCTCCCAGGGCCCAGGCCTCGGCCCCTGTCTTCGTGCGGGTGCGACGGTGGCGCGGATGCTGTCGCTCGCTTGGAACCGCCCGCTGGTGCCCGTCAACCACTGCGTCGCGCACGTCGAGATCGCGCGCGTCTTGAGCGGCCTCGATGACCCGTTGCTGCTCTACGCGAGCGGCGGCAACACGCAAGTGATCGCCTACGCCCGGCGCCGCTATCGGGTCCTCGGGGAGACTCTCGACATCGGGGTCGGGAACTTCCTCGACAAGCTGTGGATCGGCCTCGGCGGCAAGTTCCCCGGAGGACCTGCGATCGAGGAGGAGGCCCGCCATGGCGAGGAGCTCCTGCCGCTCCCGTACTCGGTGCACGGAATGGACGTCGCCTTCTCCGGGATGCTGACCGCGAGCCTCGCGCTGCATGCCAAGGGGGCGAAACGCCCCGACCTCGCGTACTCGGTCGAGGTGACGGCCTACTCGATGCTCACCGAGATCACCGAACGCGCCCTGGCGCACCGAGGCCGGAACGCGGTTGTCCTTGGCGGTGGCGTCGCGTGCAACGGGCGGTTGCGCGAGATGGTCCGGGCCATGACCGAGAGCCGTGGCGGCTCGATGTTCGGTCCGCCGAGGTCGCTGTGCGTTGACAACGGAGCGATGATCGCGTGGACCGGCCACCTCGCGTTCGGCTCGGGCGTCACGACGACGATCGAAGGGTCGACCGTACTGCCCCGCCAACGCACGGACCTCGTCCCGACCCCATGGCGGCCCGACTGAAGGGTCGTCCCGTTAAGAACAGCCGGAGGCTGTTGGTCCCGTGGACGAGGTCGACGTCCTGGTCGTCGGGGCGGGTCCCGCCGGGTCAACCGCGGCGTTCCGCCTCGCCAAGGCCGGGTTCTCCGTCCGCGTGGTCGAGGAGCATCCGAGAGTGGGCTATCCCGTCCAGTGCGCCGGGCTCGTCTCGCAACGCGTCCTCGACCTGGCCGGCTCTACCCAGATGGTCCGGACATCCGTGCGGGGGGCCAGCGTCTTCGGCCCTTCGCTCGAGTCGATCAGCTTCCGGGCCGACTCCCCCCGTGCATTCGTCATCGACCGAGCGGGACTCGATATCTACCTTGCCGACCGCGCGGCCCGCGCGGGCGCGGAGATCCGCACGTCGACCCGGTTCGATTCGGTGGACGAGCGCTCCGGCGACCGGATGACCCTCGGTCTGCGCGGGCCCGACGCGGAAACGCAGACGGTCCGGGCGCGGCTCGTGATCGGGGCGGACGGAGTCTCGAGCGCCGTTGCGCGCGCGTTCCGGCTCCGACGCCCGGTCGAGGTGCTACCGGCGTTCGAGGCGGAGTACCCGAAGAGCCCGGGGGACCCGGACACGGTCGAAGTGTATCTCGGACGCGCCTTCGCTCCCGGCCTGTTCGGCTGGTGGATCCCGGACGGGAACGGTGGGGCTCGGATCGGAGTCGCCGCGGACGCGGACGGGACGGCCACACGCGTCTATTTCGAGCGCCTTCTCGACTACCTCGCCCGCCGGTTCGGTGAGCGGCCGGCCAATGCGACCTCGTTCCTGGTGTCCGGGATCCCGATCGGAACCCTTCCGAAGACGCACGCCCGGCAGGCGCTCCTAATCGGGGACGCCGCCGCACAAGTGAAGCCGCTCTCGGGCGGCGGGATCTTCACCGGAATGCGCTGCGCGGAGATCGCCGCGGACGTGGCGGCCGAAGCTCTCGGACGGGGGGACCTCTCCGAGGCGGCGCTCGCAGAGTACGACCGCCGTTGGCGCGCCGAGCTCGGAGAGGAGTTCCGGCGGGCGCTCTATCTCCGGCGGCTGTTCACGAGACTCTCGGACGACGAGCTCGACCGGGTCGTCCATGCCCTCAAAGGAGCGCACCTCGCGGCGACGATCGTCGCGTTCGGGGACATCGATTTCCCGACCCACGTGGCCCGCGAGCTCCTCCGTGAGTCGCCCGGGTTGCTACGCCTTTTGCCCAAAGCGGTAGGTGCGTGGGTCTCGCCCGGGCCCTATCGGGCTCCGGAGCTCGACTTCGACTCCCGCCGGAAATAGACGAACGCACCGGCCCCCACCAGAACGATCGAAGCGCCGAGGATCAAACCGAGGGCCCAGTCCCAGTTCGACGAGGAGACCAGGATCGACGTCTCGGCCACGACCCCCGATACTCCGAGCGTCGTGAGGTTCAACGTCAGGCTCCCGTTCGGAAGCTCGGTCGCCGCGGCCCACAGGCTGGCACTGAACCAGCCCCGGGACTCGAGCCGGTACGGGGTCCCGTTCGCGACGAAGGCGAGGGCGGTTCGGACCGCGAAAGTGCCGGTGGGGGTGCTCGCCGAGGTGACGACCCCGACCGATCCGGACTCCCCGTGACCCGGCGCGAGCGGGTCCATCGAGACGTTGACCTCGGTCGCGGAAGCTCCCGACGTCACGAGCACCGGAGTCCCGGCGCTCGTCACTTGAGAGGTCGCGTTGCCGGGAAAAGCGTTGAAAGCGTAGACATCGAGCGTCAGGACCACCGAGGAGATCGCCGCGAACGTGCCGGGGTCGGCGACCTGGAACGAGATGGTCCCCGACCCGCCGGGAGCGAGGTCGGGGCCTGAGAGATTCGATAGGAACGTCGCACCGTACGCCACCGGCAGGGCCGGGAAGGGTGCCGCTCCGGCCGGGACGCCGACCCATAGCAAGGTCGAGGCACAGACAGCGGTGACGAGGGCGAACCGGAACGAGCGAAGGGTCGGCCGGTTCGGCTCAGCCACCGGACTCCTCCGGGTACCGTCCGCTCTCGGCGAGCGCGACCAGGCGCCGGATCCGCTCGACCGCCTGCCGACGACCCCTTCGGCCCCCGACCCCGAGAAGCCCGGGAAGGCTACCGCCGACCGACGGCGTCAACGAGGCGGCCTTGAAGAGGGCACGGGCGAGGGCGCGAGGACGCCGCGTCACCTCGACCGCGTCAAGGTCCGCGCGGAACTCCTCTCGACGGGTCAACGACGCGGCGAAGACCGCGAGCACCGGGTCCCATCGCATCATGCGCGACAACGTCCGGAAGAACGTTAGGTACCGCCCGTCGAGCTCGCGCAGGTGCCCGAGCTCATGAGCGAGCACGGCCTCCCACTCCCTCGGCTCTAGCCGCGAGAGCAGGCCCTCGGAGATCATGATGACGTCGCGCGGGCGAGCCCAGTGGGCGCCTCCGCGCTCGAGCAGGGTGAACGCGAAGGCCGCGCCGTCCGCCGACTGGAACACGCGAAGGCTTGTCGCCGTCGGGGGGACGGGAAGGCGCTCGGGCCATGGAAGTTCGCGGGAGGGGAACAGGCGGAGGAACCCCCGGCCGACGGCCTGGCTCAGCACGAAGGCGACCGAGAAGACCAGGAACGCACCGAGAGCTCCGGCGACCCAGATGCCGGTCGAGGTCGGGCCGACCAGCCGAAGTGGATACCGAACGAGCCCGACGAACGCCGACCATCCCCCGTTCGCGAGGACGTAGATCGCTGCGGTCGTGGCGAACAGCGCCCAAACCCCGAGGAACACGGCGGCCAGCCGGAACAACGTCGACGAGGCGGAGCGACGGTACGCCATCGCGAGAGCGACCCCGAGACCGGCCCAGACGAGGACCGGCGAGTAGGCTAGGAAGAGGACGGCGGAGGGCATGGACCGGGGCGGCGCGGGGCTCAGCCGAGCCCGAGCCGACGGCGAAGCTCTCGTTCCTCTTTCGGGTTCAGCTTCGCGATCTCTTCGTTCAGGTGAACGACCCCCGCCGGGCCGAACATGTCGACCACTCCGCGGAGGACGTTCATGAGGTATTTGTGCTCGACGTTGGCCGGCCGGTAAACGTACCGCTCGCCCCCCCGGCAGGTCTCACGGCGCCGCTTGACGAGACCCTTCGCATGCAGCCGGGTGAGGATGGTCGCAACGGTCGTATACGCCACCCGCACCCCGCGCGCCTCGAGGCCCTTCCGTACGTCCCGTGCGGGAGCTTCCCCCAGAAGACGCAGCGTTCCCAGGACCTCCGATTCGAGTGATCCAAGCATCCCGCGAACGCCCTCGCGGTGCGTCCAACGGGGCACCTGCCTTAATCCGTTCGACGGAGGGGAAAGTACCGGTTCGTACCGACCATACTCGGGTCGGTTATTCGGCCCGGACCGCCGGCGCGTCCTCGAGGGCCCGGCAAGGGTTAATGGGGAAGGCCTTGTTCGGCGCCACCGTGTCTTCCCGGAAGGAGCGGCCGGAGAGCGTTCTCGACCTCGTGGGGGGAACTCCGGTGGTCCCGCTCCGCCGGGTGACCCGTGACCTTCCGTACACCGTTCTCGCCAAGCTCGAGTACCTGAACCCCGGAGGGTCGGTGAAGGACCGCATCGGGGCCGCGATGATCGAGGCCGCCGAACACGACGGCCGGCTGAAGCCGGGGGGTACGATCGTCGAGGCGACCAGCGGCAACACTGGCGTGGGGCTCGCGATGATCGCGGCGGTGCGGGGATACCGGATCGTGATCGTGATCCCCGACAAGATGAGCTCGGAGAAGATCCGGATGCTCCGCGCGTTCGGGGCACGGGTCGTGGTGACGCCGTCCGGGATTCCGCCCGAGCATCCGATGAGCTACTACTCCGTCGCGCGACGTCTCGCGGAGGAGATCCCGGGAGCCTACTACCCGAACCAGTACGAGAACATGGGAAACCCGGATGCGCACTACCGGACGACCGGGCCCGAAATCGATCGTGACGTGCCGGAAGGGCTCGCCGCCGTGGTGGGGACGGTCGGCACCGGTGGCACGATGAGCGGGATCGGCCGTTACTTCAAGGAACATCGGCCGTCCGTTCGCATCGTGGCCGTTGACCCCGCAGGTTCAGTGTTGGCGAACTACTTCCGCACCCACGAACCCGGGAAGGCGGTCCCGTACCTGGTCGAGGGGATCGGCGAGGACATGGTGCCGAAGTCGATCCAATTCGAGTACCTTGACGAGTTCGTCGAGGTCTCCGACCGCGAGTCGTTCTTGATGACGCGACGTCTCGCCCAAGAGGAAGGGCTGTTCGCCGGCGGCTCCTCGGGCTCCGCCGTGGTGGGTACGCTTCGCTGGCTCTCCGGTCGACCGGTCCCCGAAGGGAGCACGGTCGTCGTCATCCTGCCGGATTCGGGCGATCGGTACCTGACCAAGGTCTACTCGGACGACTGGATGCGGGAACAGGGATTCCTCGACGTCTCCGTCACCGCCCGCGACCTCGTCTCCCGGAAGACCGGTACTCCGGCGCTCGTGTCGGTCGACCCGACGACGGTGGTGCGCGACGCCCTCGCTCTGCTTCGTCAGCACGGGATCTCCCAGGCGCCGATCCTCGCCGCGGGCAAGCAGGTCGGCCGCATCGAGGAAGAGGACCTCCTTCGACGCGGACTCACGGACGAGACCATCCTCGACCGTTCGCTGCAGAGGATCCCGTCCAAGCCATTGCCCGAGGTGACGGCCGACGCGTCGGTCGCCGAGCTGTTGCGCGGTCTACGGGAAGAGCGGACGCTCGTCGTTAAGGACGGTGCGACGGGAATCGTCATCGGCGTGCTCACGCGCCACGACCTCGTCGGTTACCTTTCCGAAGAAGGAGGACCCCATGCGGTTTAACACAAGACTACTGCACGATGGCCAGCCGGCCGACCCGCTCACGGGAGCGGTGAACACGCCCGTCTACCTTTCTAGCACGTTCCGGCAGTCCGCCCCGAACCGCAACCAGGGATACGTCTACGGCCGGTCCGGGAACCCGACGCGCGCGGTGCTCGAGGAGACCCTCGCGAAGCTCGAGGGCGGCGCGAAGGGCCTCGCCTTCTCCTCGGGGCTCGGTGCGCTGACCACCCTGGTGGAGTCGATCCCGAGCGGCCGCCGGATCGTCTCGGTCGACGATGTCTACGGAGGGACGTGGCGCCTCTTCGAACACCACCGCAAGCAGTTCGGGGTGCGCGTGGACTACGTCGACATGACTCGGATCGAGCGGTTGCGCGATGCGCTGCGCGAGCCGGCTGACCTCGTCTACCTCGAGACGCCAACCAACCCTCTCCTGAAGCTCGTCGATATCGCTTCCGCCGCCCGTCTTGCCCATCGCGCCGGAGCGGTGGTAACGGTCGACAACACCTTCGCGACGCCGGCGCTTCAGCACCCGTTCGAGCTGGGCGCCGACATCATCCTGCATTCGACGACGAAGTACCTCGGTGGTCACTCCGACATTATCGGCGGAGCGCTCGTGGTCAAGGACCCGAGGGCCGGCGAGCAGTTCGCCTGGCTTCAGAACGCGGTCGGCGCCGTGCCGAGCCCGTTCGACTGTTTCCTTGTTCTCCGGGGTATCCATACGCTCGGAGTCCGGATGCGAGCCCACGGCGAGAGCGCTCGAGCGGTGGCGGAGTGCCTCTCGGGGAACCGCCGCGTTCGCCGCGTACTGTATCCGGGCCTTCCGTCCCACCCCCAGCACGCCCTCGCGCGCCGACAGATGAGCGGATTCGGCGGTATGGTCAGCGTCGAGGTGGAAGGGGGCCGTCACGCCGCCCTGCGGTTCCTGAAGGGCTTGCGAGTGTTCACGCTCGCCGAGAGTCTCGGAGGCGTCGAGTCGCTGGTGGACCACCCCGCGTCGATGACCCACGCGAGTGTTCCCCGCAAGGAGCGGGAGGCGCACGGCGTCACGGACGGCCTCGTCCGCCTTTCGTGCGGGATCGAGGACCCGACGGACCTGGCCGACGATGTCCGGACGGCCCTCAAGGGGATGTGAACATGCGGCGACTCAGCCTCTACGACAGTCGCACTCGCGAGACCCGGGTGTTCCAGCCGATCGCTCCCCCGCGCGTCGGGCTCTACGTCTGCGGGCTGACCCCGTACGCGCCGGCGCACGTCGGACACGGGAGGACGTTCGCGTTCTTCGATGTCGTGGCGCGCGCCCTCCGTCGCTGGGGGTACCGGGTCTTCTATGTCCAGAACGTCACGAACCTGGACGACCACCTGATCGCGCGGGCGAGCGAAGAGGGGGTCGACCCGTTGCAGCTCGCCGAGCGCCACTTCGCGGAGTATCGCCAGTCGATGGACGCCCTCGGGATCCGGTCGGTGGACTACTATCCGTTCGCCACCGACTACGTGCCCGAGATCATCGCGCAGATCCGGTCGCTCGTGGACCGGGGATACGCCTACGCCGCGGACGACGGGTCGGTCTACTTCTCGGTCGCGAAGTTCGCGGACTATGGGAAGCTCTCCGGCCAGCGGCTCGAGTCGCTGAAGCCAGGCGCACGGCTCGAGATCGACCCTCGCAAGCGGGCGCCCGAGGATTTCGTGATCTGGAAGGCGACGACACCGGGCGAACCGAGCTGGGAGAGCCCGTGGGGACCGGGTCGGCCGGGCTGGCATGTCGAGGACACGGCGATGATCTTGCGCCTTCTCGGTGAGCGATGCGACCTCCACGGGGCGGGGGTCGACCTGATCTTCCCTCACCACGAGGCGGAGGTGGCCCTCGCGGAGGCGACGACCGGCGCGGTCCCGTTCGCGAACTACTGGATGCACAGTGGCCTCCTCTTGATGGAGGACGAGAAGATGTCGAAGTCCCTCGGTAACGTCGCTTCGCTCGACGAAGCGATCCGCTCGGTAGGTCCGGGACCGCTCCGACTCTTCTATCTGAACGCGCACTACCGCAGTCCCCTCGTGTACCAAGCGGGAAAGAGCCTCGAGGAGGCGAGGGAGGCCTACTCGCGATTGACGGTCGTCTCCGAACGGATCGCCGAGATCCTCGAGCGCGACGGGGTCGACCGACCCGGCGCGGAGATCCCCGACCCTCTCGCGACCGAGGCCGAGAAGCTCGTCGAGCAGCTGGACAACGTGCTCGCCGAGGACTTCAACACTCGCGAGGCGATCGCGCTGCTGTTCGGCTGGACGCGTCGGCTCGCCGAGGAGCTCCCGCGGCTTGAAGGGTATTCGGGAAGCGCTCTCGAAGAGCTGGCCGGCCCGTTCCGCTGGGGCGAGGAGGTCCTCGGTCTGTTCGCCCGCGCGCCGTCCGGTCCAGCGGGGGCCTGGGCGGCGCTCGTCCCGGTAGCGATGGCCGCTCGGGCGAGGGCCCGCGCCCGGGGCGACTACGCGGAAGCGGACCGGATCCGGGACGAGCTGAGGGCCGTCGGGGTCGAGCTGGAAGACGATTCCGTGGGTACCCGGTGGCGCGCCACGCGCAACCGGTCGTAGCGCATGCGCGGGTTCGGCTTCGCCCAGCACGGCGACCTCGAGCGGCTCGCGTATGTCGAACTGCCGGTGCCCGTCCCCGGTCCCGCGGAGGTCCGTGTCCGCATACGCGCCGCCGGGTTCAACCACCTTGACCGGTTCACGCTGGGAGGGATCCCGGGGGTCGCGATTGCACTCCCCCACATCCTCGGCTCGGACGGGTCAGGGGTGGTGGAGTCGGTCGGAGAAGGGGTGGACGACCTCGACGTCGGTACCCGGGTACTGCTGAATCCCGGGATGTGGGATGGAACGTGCCCGGCGTGTGTCTCGGGGAACGAAGCGCTCTGCCGAAACTACCGGATCCTGGGAGAGCATACGCAGGGAACGGCGGCCCCCTTCGTCGTGGTCCCACGTCGCAACGTGCACCTACTGCCCCCGGGGATGTCGTTCGTCGAAGGCGCCGCGGCGCCGCTCGTTTTCCTGACGAGCTGGAGGGCTCTCGTGACCGTGGGGCGGGTGGGCCCGGGAGATCGGGTCGCGATCATCGGCGCGGGCGGTGGAGTCGCTACGGCCGCGGTCCAGGTCGCGAAGCTTCTCGGAGCCCGAGTCGCCGTCGCCTCTCGCTCGTCGGAGAAGGAGGCGCGCGTCCGGGCGCTGGGAGCGGACGCCTTCCTGACGTTCTCGGAGACCCGTCCTCTCGACCGGGCGCTCTGGGAGTGGAGCGAGAAGAACGGGGTCGACGTCATCCTCGACTCGGTCGGCGCTCCCACCCTCCCTCGGTCGGTCCGGTCGCTCGCGCGAGCCGGCCGCGTGGTCGTGATCGGGGCGAGCGCGGGTCCGACGGCCGAGGTCGACCTGCGGACGCTGTTCTGGCGTCAAGCGTCCATCCTGGGAAGCACGATGTCGTCGCCGGGCGAGTTCTCGGAAATGTACCGTCGTCTCGCCGCGGGGCAACTGAAGCCGGTCGTGGACACGGCGATGCCGTTCGAGCGAGCGGCGGAGGCGTTCCGCCGGTTCGATGCGCCGGACCTGTTCGGGAAGATCGTCGTACACGACCCTCCCGGGTGAGTCGAAGGGTGCACGGAATCGAGAGAAAAGGGGACGGCGGTCCCCGATGAGCGAAGGCACAGTTAAATACCTGAAGTCGACCTTTCTTCGGTCGTGAGTCGTTCACTGGGACGTCCCTCTCGCTCCGGGGGAACGCGCTGCCCCGCCCCTAACCGAACGCCCGTAATTTGGGTCACGGCCGTGATTCTCCTGGTCGTCGCAAGCTCGCTGGGCCTTCTCGCCCTGATGACCCCGGCCGGTGCCGCGGGGGCCCCGTCGAGTACTGGGTCCTCCTCCGGAGCCCACCCGGCCCAGACCCCGCCCACCCACGGGGATCTCGTCGTCGGGCCGGGCCAGACGTACGTTATCCAGCCGACCTCGGCCGGTCTCACGTACTACCAGGGAGGAAACATCACGGTCGAGGCCGGCGGAACCCTCAACGTGACGAACGTCACGCTCTCGTTCGCCCAGTACGTTTCGAACATCGGGACGCCGATGCAGCGCCTCTCGCACATCTACCAGTTTGTTGACGAAGGAACGGTCAACTTCTACCACGCGAACCTGACCACCGATGTCAACGTCATCAACGCGTACGCGAAGCTGAACTTCTCGGTCATGGGAGTTCTGAACGCCCAAGCGTCGACGTTCGCCTTCCCCGGTTGGTTCTACATCGACGGGAGCGCGGCGAAGGTGACGCTCAACGAGTCGGCGATCACGGGGAACCCCGCGGTCGTTCCCCTGGAGGGATTCGAGCCAGCGCCAATCTGGGGCGACACCGTCTGGGCTCCCACGGTCACGGTCCTCGGCGGTGCCCAGCTGAACCTGTTCGCGAGCACCGTCAACGAGACCTATGCGGACCCCCTGGCCTTCGTGGGGTATCCGCGGCCGGTCCCCCTCAGCAGCGACGGCGGAGTCCTGACCGGCGCGGGGCTTTCCTCGTCTCTGACCACCTCGAACACCCCGGAAAGCCTGGCCCAGGATTGGTCCTACCCCGACGCGGGGGCCCTGAGCGGGACCGTCCAGGTCAACTACACGGACTCGAACTCCGTGACCAACACGCTCGCGACACTCGCCGTGAGCTATGGCGGTGTCTCCTACACGATTGGAGGCGTCGCGTTCGTCAACGGGTCATCGACGTCGATCCTTCTCCCTCTCTCGGCATCCCTCTTGGGTAACATCACGGCCCAGGGAATGCTTCAGTATCTGAACTACACGGGAGCGTTCGGCACGTCGCCGCAGATCCT
>DATJVA010000037.1:0-17751 GCA_035502015.1 Thermoplasmata archaeon
GATCGCCCCTCGGGAGCGGGCCTGCACCGAGCTCCCGACGGTAACGACCGGGATCGCGAACGCCAACCAGTAGCCGGTGAGGATCGTCTCGTAGAGCGCGTACGCCGTGTCGTTACCGTGCGGCTCGTGGCTGACGAGCAGCACGACCAGAACGACCCCGAAGGCGAGGAACGCGAGGCTGACCCCCGCTGCGTCGAGGTACCCTTCGAGCCCCCGCTTCCGCTTCGGATAGGAATGCCACAACATCAGGAGCATCAGGACGAAGAGGCCGAGGGTCGCCACCAGCACGTAGAACGCCGGCGTGGAGAGGGTCAGGTCGTGGGCTCCGGGCCCTGGAGGAACGAGCGCCATGCGTCCGGCCTACACGTCCAGAAGCGCCGCGCGGGCCGGGGCGCCGTCCCCATCGCGAAGAGGGAGCGGGAGGCACTCGAGACGGTACTTTCCGGCAGGCACCGCCGACAGCAGGATCCCTTCGAGGATGATCGCACCTCGGCCCAGCAACGCGCGATGCACCGGATACCCTTCCGTCGGGTCGTTCTCGACGGAAAGCGCATCGATGCCGACGAGCCGGACACGGCGGCGGGCGAGAGCGTCCGCTGCGTCCACGGTCAGCCCGACGTAGTCGGGGAAGAACTCGAGGGACTTTGCCCACCTCGACGAGTTCGAGGTGCGGAACAGAACCCGTTCTGTCCGTGGCGGCAGCCGAGCGACCAGGTCAGGGCCGACCGAGCGCGCCCGGGGCCCGGCATCGACCACGACGCACGGTCCATTGAGGGCGTCGAGGTCGACACGGTTGGCGGGCGCGCCACCTCGAAAGAAGTGGACCGGCGGGTCGATATGCGTACCCGTGTGCGAGCCGAGGGACAGCCCGGAGAGGCTGTACGGGTCCCCCCGCTCGACCGAACGGAGGGACGTGACAACCATCTCGGGGTCCCCGGGAAACTTCGGCATCCCCGGGAAAAGGGGCATCGAGATGTCGAGTCGTCGCATGTCGGTTACCGGCGAGGAATCGGGGGCTGTACCCGCTTAAGGATTCCCTCTGAGGCGCATCCGCTCGGTGGCATTTGTCGTGGGCCGCCGGGGTTCCTCTGAAGACGAAGGGTTAAGGGGTTCGCAGCGGAGGCGCGACCGATGCCCTCTGCCCGTTCTCGGCGCCACGAGGACGACGACCTCGACGAAGTGGATGTCGACGAACCGGACTCGGACGACGACGAGGAGGACGAGGAGCCCGCGCCGCGACGTCGGGGCCATGCTCCTCCCCGGAGGACGCGGCGGCGGCCGCACCGGCCTCCCGTCCGGGCGTGGCGGGCCTCCGACGAGGACGAGGAGGAAGAGGAGGAGGAGGGGCCGGCGGGTGGCCCGCAACCGCTTCCATGGCGCAAGAAACCGGTCTTCTGGCGTGCGCGCGACTCCCTCTTCTTCGAACCGCTCGTGGCGCTCGCGGTGATCGTCGTGCTACTGGTCTCCCTCTTCGCCTACACCCAGAACTGGCCGCCGGTCTATGTCGTCGAATCGAACAGCATGCAGCACGGGCCTTCGGACCACATCGGCCTGATCAACGCCGGCGACCTCGTCCTGGCCCAAAAGGTGCCGTTCTCATCCATCACCACCTACATGGTGGGCCTTAGTACGGGCTACTCCACCTACGGCGAGTACGGTGACGTGGTCCTCTATTGGCCGAACGGTCAGGGAGGGACGCCGATCATCCATCGGGCGATCGTCTACCTCGAATGGGACCCGGCCGGCTTCTACAACGCCACCATCCCGGCAGGTCTCGCGTGCGGTCCGCAGCCGGACCCCGTCTGGTCGTACTCCATCACTGCCGGCGGTACGCCGATGTGCCAGTCCACGCACTTGGACGGGTTCCTCCACCTCTACCACGTCGGCTGGAACTCGACGAACATCACGATCAATCTGACCCCATCGGTCGCCCCCGCTACGCTCGGGGACCATTCCGGGTTGCTGACGATGGGCGACAACAACTCGATTCCCGACCAGACCCGGCCCATCAGCTCGCTCGTCGAACCGGGGTGGGTCATTGGGGTCGCTCGGGGAATGATCCCGTGGTTCGGTGCGGTGAAGCTCCTACTGGACGGGAACGCCGGAAACGTCCCTGGGGAGTCCTGGGAGCTGATGGGGCTGACGATCGTCGGCGCCATCGCCGTCGCGTTCGGCATCCACTACGCGCTCCGAACCGAGGGAATCGAGACCCCGCTGCGGCGGAGAGAGGACGAGGAGGCGGCTGCGGAGGCCGAAGCCGAAGGCGAACCCGAAGAGCCGCCCGCTCATCGCTGGTGGCCCCACCTCCGGCGGCACGATGAGGAGGACGAGGAAGACGAGGTTCAGGAGGTTCGTCGTCGGCGGACCCGGCCTCCCCCAACGACCGAGCGCGGCCGACGTGGTCGACCGATTCCGCACGTGCGCCGCTACGCAAAGCCGAAGAAACGTCGTGACTCGGACGACGAGCTCTGACGGTGCGACGGCGGGTCGCGGCGCGGGACGGACCGGGCGAACGAAGTGGAGGCAAAGCCCCCCTGCCACGCAAGGTTATAGTCCCAATCCCGGTCCCTCGGCCGGGAGCCGAGATGCACGTTATCGGCGGTACCGCATCGACCGCGCTCGCGGAACGCATCTCGCGAGAGCTCGGGAACGCCCCGTTCGGGATCCCGTTCACGAAGCGGTTCCCGGACGATGAGATGTATGTTCGGGTCGGCGGACGGCTCGAGGGAGAGGACGTCGTCGTCGTCCAGTCGACCCGCACCGACAACGACTTCCTCGAGCTGATCCTGCTCGAGGACGCGGTCCGAGAGGCCGGCGCGCGTCGGACGTTCGTGGTCGTCCCGTACTTCGGATACGCGCGTCAGGACCGTCGTTTCTTCCCGGGCGAGCCGGTGAGCGCTCGGGCGCTCTGTCGGCACGTCGAGCTGGACGCGGACGCCGTGGTCACGGTCGACCTCCACTCCTCTCAGACGCTCACTCAGTTCACCAAACCCGCGTTCGAGGCGAGCGGGATCCCGGCGATCGCGCGCCTATTGCGGGAGCGACCGCTCGACGTCCTCGTATCCCCGGACAAGGGCGGTGTCGACCGGGTCCGTCGGATGGCACAGCTGCTGGACAAGCCGTGGTTCGCGCTCGAGAAGCGCCGCATCGACAGCGAGCACGTGGAACTCTCGCTGCCCCCCACGATCCCGGTACCCGTCGAAGGGTCGCACGTGGCGTTGATCGATGACGTCATCTCGACCGGCGGTACGATCGTCGAGGCCGCCAAGCTCCTCAAGAAGAAGGGAGCGATCGGGATCAGCGCGGCCTGCACGCACGGGCTCTTCCTCAAGGACGCCTTCGAACGGATCAAGGCCGTCGTCGGCGACGTTTACTCGACCGACACGCTTGGGAACCCAGCGGAGAAGGCGTCCGTGGCGCCGGACATCGCGCAGATCCTCCAGCGGCTCGTCGCGGGGTAGGTCGGGGGACGCCGTGGACGACCCCCTCCCGGCGACCGGCGCCCGTCTCGACGAACTGGTGGAGATCGTCCATCAGGTCCGCAAGGCGCTCCTCGCGCGCGACGAGTCCCCGGCGGGCGACTGGGTCGAAGAGACCGCCGAAGGGATCCGGGCCGGAAGGACCCGGGGGTGGTACTATCCGGCCAGCGCGGGGGCGGGGGTCTCCTTCTACACAACGAGCGGCTCGGAGGCCTACGGTCACGTCCATGTGATGGAGGAGGGGGGAGCGACCGACCGCGCAGAGCGCCTCACGGAGGCCCTTCTCCACGACCTTTCCACGACGACGCGGTCGATCAACATCGGATTCACCGGTCTCTCCCCGGCCCACGAGGACGAACTCCTGACCCGACTCGCCGCAAGACCCGGAGCCAAGGTGATCGAGCGGATGTCGATGGAGCGGTCGCTCGGCGCGGATGACGGACGTCCGCCCGGTCCTCCTCCCGACGGTCTCTCGCTCGTTCCTATCCGCGCCGTGACCGTCGAGGCCCTTGCCGACCTCGATTATCGCTCCGTGCGCGGCGGCGTGGACGCCCTTCTCATCGGAGAACGGCCGGAAGAGTATCGAAGGGTCACCGAGGCTCTGCTGGGCGGCAGTCTAGGTCGCTTCCTGGACGAAGCGTCGACCGCGCTCTACCGGTCCGACCCTCCCCGCTTGGTCGGAGCGATCCTCGCGGCGGAGCGGAACCCTCGGAAGGGGATCTTCGTCACCTACATGGTCGACCCGGAGCTCCGCCGACGGGGATACGGCCGGTATCTTCTTCGTTGGGGACTCCGCGCCCTCTGGGCGCTCGGGTACGAGCGCATCCAGCTCTGGGTGACGGCCGCCAACGAACCGGCTCGACACCTCTACGAAGAGTTCCGTCTGGAGCCGACCGTGCGATCGATGATCTACCGTGTCGAGCGCGGCGGAGATGCCGCGCATCCGCACTCCGAACGATAGGGACAGTCGTCGATCATCCAGGCCGCACACGCCGGAAGGGACCTCGGATCCCGTTCGCGGATCGCCGCGGTGAGCGCCCGCCGCCGTTCCCGGAGCAGCCGCGAGAACGGGGTCACCGAGCGGAACCGGACCTCGAGGACCTGGATCCGGTCGCGGTCGGTCTCCGCCCGTTCGAACCCGACCACCACCAGTCCCGAGTCCGTTCCGGTGACCGCGCAGCGAAGTCCGAGGTCGAGCGCGTACTGGGGGCTGCGTTCGACCAGCTCGTCCGGTCGGTACCGCTCCCATGCGCGCGACGTTCTCACGAGCAGAGGTCGCCCTCGGAAGCCGACGACCTCCTCCTCGGGGTCGGACGAACGGGGAACCAGCCGTGCTACCTCCCCGGCGGGCCCGCTCTCGACCGCTTCGCTCAGCCGCGCGTACACGTCCGCGGCCAGCGAAGGGAGGGGAGCCGGTGGGAGGGGGGCTCGGGCAGGGGTGGTCACGGCGGTGACGGCGGTCCGGTCGAAGTACGCTCGGCGGGGGTACAGCACCTCCCGGAAGCGCTCGAACGCGGGCTCCGTTCGAGTGCCGGAGGCTTGGGCCAGAAGGGCGCGCACGCGTTCCTCGACCTCACGGGACTCACGGAAACCTTCGGCGGCTTCGAGGATCACCGGAGATCCAGTGGTCTCCTCGCCTGTGCAGCCGCAGACGGCCGCCTCTTCGAACTCACACCCTCGCCCGTACCACGGGCACCTCGGGAGCGAATCGACCGATCCGGCGGCCCACGCGGCCCGTAGAAGGTCCGCACGTCTCCGCATCTCGGCGAGAACCTCCCCCGGGCTCCGGATCCGCATCTCCACCGCCTGGACCGCGGGGGCAGAGCCACCCTCCGTGACCAAGGTGAGGAGCCGGCCGGCCGGACGCTGGACCAGAGCACAGTACATTGCCAGCTGCTCGACATGGTCCGGCCGGCTCGTGACAAGGGCGTCCGGGTCCACGACGGCGGTGGCTGTCTTCACCTCGACCGGCAGGTCCGAGAGGATATCGATCCGACCGACGAGGCCGTCGCGTCGGACACGCGCCTCCAAAGTCCCCTCTCGGCTGAGGAGCGCACCCAGGTCGCGATGGACGGCCCGCCCTTGTTCGAGGCGGGCCTGCCGCGGCGCCGGGATCGGGATGTCCGGGACCAGCAGCCGGAAGTACGCCTTCCGAAGGGAGATGAGGTCGGTTACGCCGACCGACCGCTGGCCCGTCTGACCGGCGAATCGGGCCACGAGCTCGGCGTCGAGAGACTCCTCCTCCCGCACCGAGACGACCGCTTTCCATGGGTCATCGATGGGGACCGACCCGGCGGCGCTCACGCCGACGCAATGCCGTCCGGGTATTCGAAGGCCCCCTGCGTAGGGAAGCCGCTATACCGAGAGCCCGGCTCGGCGGGGACGTGCGCGACCACGACGGGCGCCCCCTGGTCGTGGGGACCGGTATCGCAGGGCTGTACGTGGCGCTCCGATGCCGCGAGCTCGGCCTCCGACCGACGTTGATCACGAAGGCGCGGCTCGAAGAGGCGAACACCCGGTACGCCCAGGGGGGCATCGCGGCGGCGGTGGGAGCGGACGACTCGCCGGCGCTCCACCTCCAGGATACGCTTCGGGCGGGGGCCGGGCTGGTCGACCGCGCCGCGGCGAAGGCGCTCACCTACGAAGCCCCGGCCCGGATCGCCGACCTTGTTCGGTACGGGGTGCCGTTCGACACCATCGAAGGACAGGTCGCCCTTGGGCGCGAGGCAGCCCACTCCCGGGCGCGGATCCTCCACGCCGGAGGGGATGCGACCGGCCTTTCGATCGAGGAGACCCTCAAGGCACGGGTGATGGACGCCGGCATCGAGGTCCGGGAAAGTACGGCCCTCCGGGGTCTGCGCTCGGAGGGCCGGGAGGGCATGGTCGCGCTCGTCTCGAGCGACCGGGGAAAGCACGTCGAGGAGACCGGGCCGGGGCCGGTGGTTCTCGCCACGGGCGGCGCGGGCAGCCTCTACCGCCAGAGCTCGAATCCCTCGATCGCCACCGGGGAGGGCGTCGCGATCGCGTTCCGCGCCGGGGCTCTTCTCACGGACATGGAGTTCATCCAGTTCCATCCGACCGTCTTCTGGCGGGAAGGGGCGCCCCGCTACCTGATCACCGAGGCGGTCCGCGGGGAAGGAGCGGTGCTTCGAAACGAGGCCGGTGAGAGGTTCCTCGTGGGCCAGCATCGCGACTCCGAGCTCGCGCCCCGTGACATCGTCTCCCGGGCCGTCGAGCGGGAGATCCTGCGCACGGGACACCCCTGTGTCTACCTGGACGCGACCGCCATTCCCCGGGACCGCTTTTTTGCGAGGTTCCCCTCGATCTGCCGTTTCCTCGCGACGTACGGCCTCGACCCTTCCCGGGACTGGATCCCGGTCACGCCGGTCGCCCACTACATGATGGGGGGAGTGACGACCGACCTCGAAGGGCGGACGACGCTCCGGGGACTCTATGCGGCGGGAGAGGTCGCATCGACCGGCGTCCACGGCGCGAACCGGCTCGCGAGCAACTCGCTCCTTGAGGGTCTCGTCTTCGGCGAGCGGGTGGCGAGGCAGCTCGTCCACCCGGTGGCGGCGTCCATCCCGCTCCCGGGGCGGATGGTCCGACTGGACTGGGCGGCCGGCGCCGGGAAGGGTGACCTAGCAAGGTCGTTCGAGCAGGTCCGAGACCTCCTTTGGGAGAATGTCGGGATCCTCCGAAACGGAACGAACCTCCGCGCTGCCCTCGAAGAGCTCTCGGCGCTCGGTCGAAGCGTCGAACCGAACGACGCGACCTCCGTTCCGGGGCCTGTCGCGAACGCGGTCCTCACCGCGTCGCTCATCGCGCGGGCCGCGTTGACGCGGACCGAGAGCCGAGGTGCCCACTACCGGTCCGACTTCCCCGCACGACGCCCCGTCTGGCGGAGGCACATCGGAATCGTTCGAAAACCCCCCACCGGCCGGCGACGGTAGTCTCCCCAACAACCGTATTTCCTGGGGCATTGTCGCCCGGTCATGGACCTCGCTCTCTCGCGAGAAGAGCTCGACCTTCGGGAGGCGGCCCGCCACTTCGCCCGGAAGGAGATTGCCCCCGTCGCGGAGAAGATGGACCGGGACGACTATTTTCCCCGGGAGGTGTTCCACCGGCTCGGGGAACAGGGATTCCTCGGGATCACTCTACCCGAGAAGTTCGGCGGATTGGCCCTTCCTTACATCGCTCAGGCGCTCGTCCTCGAGGAGATCGCCCGGGTCAGCCCGGCCCTCGCGCTCAGCGTCGGCGCGCACTCGAACCTGTTCGCGGACAACGTGGCCCGGAACGCGGATGACGAACAGCGGGCCGCCTTCCTGCCGGCGGCGGCGGCCGGGGAGGCGGTCGGCGCGCTCGCGTTGACCGAGCCCGATGCGGGCTCCGATGCCGTCTCGATACGCATGCGGGCGGAACGCCGCGGCAACCACTACGTCCTCAACGGAACGAAGCAGTTCATCACGAACGGACCGGTCGCGGACTCGATGCTGGTCTATGCGAAGACCGCCCCCGAGAAGGGTCCGAAGGGAATCTCCGCGTTCCTCGTGCGCCGGGATTCCCCCGGGTTCACCGTCACCCGGAGCCTCGACAAGATGGGCATGCGAGGCTCGCCGACCGGAGAGCTCGCGTTCCAGGACGTCGAGGTACCCCGGGACCAGCTGATGGGACGCGAGAACGACGGCGTGCGGATCATGATGAGCGGACTGAACGTCGAGCGGGCCGTGCTCACCGCGATCCCCGTCGGCATCATGGCCGAGTGCCTCGACCGCTCGGTCGCGTACTCTCGTCAGCGGGAGCAGTTCGGTCAGAAGATCGGAAGGTTCCAGCTGGTCCAGGCGAAACTGGCGGAGATGTACTCCGACCTCGAGGCCTCCCGGTGGCTCATGTACGCCGCGCTCGAGTCGGTCCGGCAAGAGACCCGGACCCTTCGGCCGAGCGCTGCCGCCCTGACGTTCGCCTCCGAGGCGTCGACCCGCGTGGCGCTCGACGCGGTCCAGATCCACGGCGGGTACGGCTACATGCGCGAGCTCCCGCTCGAGCGTCTGGCCCGCGACGCGAAACTGCTGGAGATCGGAGCGGGCACTTCCGAGATCCGTCGGCTCATCATCGCTCGCGAGCTGTTGGGACGCGAGTTCGTCGAGTAGGGGCTTTTCCCGGACCGGCGGGACCGGGCGACGTCCGGTCCCGACGGGAACGACCCGCTCCGACCGGCAAGGCGGCTTGGCCCGGCCAACGTATATAGCACCGGGACCACCATCCTCCTCCGATGGCAGGACGACCGGCCGGTTCCAGCGGAACCCCCTCCTTCCTCCGGATGGAAGTGCTCAAGGAGCTCCAGTCGCTCATCGACGACCGGGAGCTCCGCGACCGTATCGACCGGGGACCCCTCGCGGAAACGAAGGGCCGTGAGCACTGGGTCCTCCACTTGCTGCTGCGGGGACAGGAGCTGAACAGTACCCACTTCGACACCGTCATGGGGACGGCCTACTCGAACCTTCTGGCACGCCTCCAATCAGTCGAGGACCGTCTTCAGCGGATCGAGTCCGGAACCCAGGAACTCGGTCAGGAGGTCAAGACCCGCCTCGAGGGCGTGGAGACCTCTCTTTCCGAACGGGTCTCCCGAGAAGTGACGAGCGGTGTCCAGTCCGCGGCCGAGAAGCTCTCGGCCACCATCACCACGAACTTGGACGAGAAATGGAAACCGGTCGGCGCGTCGATCGAGACGTTCGCCCAGTCGTCCCATCAGCTCACGAAGGACCTCTCCGATACGTACCGAGTGTCGACCCAGAGCCGTCTCCTGCTCAACGAGAACGCGCGCCGGATCATCGACCTCGGCCGTGACCTCGTGGCGCTCGAGGAGAGCCTGAAGCTCACGCTCACGAAGGCGATCGAGGACGGACTCGCACCGCTCGAGGAGCGGATCGCCGCGCTCGAGGGCCGTCGGCCGACCCCCGAGGAGTCGACCTCGGACCCTCCACCCGACGAACCGCACTGAGCGACCGCATCGATGCGCCTATCCCCTCACCATCCCCGGTACGCCAGCCTGAAAGTGCGCCATCGCCTCGCCGAGGCCCACCGTACGGGCCTTGTCGTTCCCGAGGGCCTCATCGCTCAGGGACGAGGCGAAGCGTTCGATTACTTCCTCGGAGAGCGGACGACCCCGGGGGCCCGTCGGGCCGAGCGGGCCGCCGCCGAGTGGCTGCTCGCGGCACGACGACCGGTGGTGAGCGTCAACGGCAACGTGGCGGCCCTCGCCGGGGCCGAGGTCGCCGCCCTCGCGCGGGCGGTCCCTGGACTAGCGGTCGAGGTGAACCTGTTCCACCGCACCCGGGCACGGGCTCAGAAGGTCGAGGAGACGCTGCGGGCCGCCGGGGTCGCGCAGGTCCTCGGCGTGCGTCCGACCGCATCCATCCCTCGGCTGCCGTCCGACCGGGCGAAGGTCGACCGGCAGGGGATCTGGGTCTCGGACGTCTGCCTGGTACCGCTCGAGGACGGCGACCGAACCGAGGCGCTGAAAGCGCTCGGAAAACGGGTGATCTCGATCGACCTCAACCCTCTCTCCCGGACCAGCCGGACCGCGGACCTGCCGATCGTCGATGAGGTGCAGCGGGCCCTCCGGGCGCTCGCGCGGAACGCCCTGCGGCTCCGCGCCACGTCCCGGACCGCGCGGTTCGTCGCGTTCGACCGGCACGCCGCTCTCGCCGACGCGCTCGCGACGATCACCCGAGGGCTCACCCGAGCGGCAGCTCGGCACCCGACCGCACGACCGCCTCGCCCAGCTTCGCGGCGACGCGCTCGAGGAACTGCCGGTCGCTCGCGTCGAACGCCCTGACCGTGTTTCCGTCGATATCGATCTCGCCGACGACCGTACCTTCGTTCCGTACGGGGACGACGACCTCCGCCCGGGTCTCGAGAAAGCAGGCTAGGTAGTTCGGGTCCGCGTTCACGTCGTCGACGATCACCGAGCGGTCCTCACGGACCGCCTGACCGCAGATACCCCGGGCGATCGGGATCCGCGTGTGCTCGGTCGGCTGAGGGCCGTCCCACGCATCGAGGACGAGGTCCGTGCCGTCGACCCGGTAGATCCCGACCCACGGATACTGAGAGAACGAATGCCGAAGGAACCGGCAGACCTCCGCGAGCGCCTGCCGACCGGACAGGCGAGAGAGGATCGCGTCCACCTGGAGGAGGGCCGGCGCGGCGGCCCGAGGTGGCACGGTCACCGAAGGCTCACCCTCCGTCGCGCACGCTCGCGCGAAAAGAAGGGAGCGCCGAGGGGGAGAATCTCCGCCGCGACGGGTCGGCCGTCCGCGGCGTTTGAACTCCCGAGGCGATTTCCGCCACGAGCTTTCCAGACTCGCGCCGTACCGGACTGAGCCACCTCGGCACGCCCTTCGCCGACGGACCTAAGACGGCCGATAAGCTCTTCGGAGCGAGGAGGGCCGCCGTCAGTCCCGCAGCGGATACCAATGGCAGTTCGCGCAGCCGACCCCGCGTTCCTCGCCGGGGATCGTCGCCCCGCAGCTCGGACAGGCCGCCGCCGGCCGCACCGAAAGGGACAGGCAATCGAAGCACGCCCCCGCCCTCCGGTCGTCCGGTAGGAGGACGAGCTCCTTCCCGCAAAAGAGACACCGAGAGAACCGCTCGTCGGGCAAGTCGAAGGTTCGACTGTCCGCAAAGGAAAGCATCGCGGCTCCACCAGTCGGCCGGTACATAAGGACTCGCGCGACGGGCCCGGTTCGACCGGCGTCCGGGCGGCGTTCGGCCCCTCAGGGCTCCTTCCAACGGGCCTTCAACGCCGCGATCAGGAACAGCGCCGCGGTGAACGCGAGGAGGACGGTCCAGTCGAGCACGGCGCCCGTGAACGAGAGCGGAGCGAGCCCGCACGACCCCTGCACGAGCCCGGCCGCGTACGTGGTCGGAGAGAGGCGGGCGGCCGCCTGGGCCCACGCCGGCAACGCCGAGAGAGGGTAGTAGACCGGTGGGAGGACCGTGAGGACGAGCGAGATCATCGGGCTGAAGAGGAACGTCTCCCGAACGTCCTGGAAGTAGGTGGCGAGAGTGAAGGCGAGCGCGCTCGCGAACGCCCAGACGAGGATGCAGATCGTCGCGAGGACCGTGAGGTTCGTGACCGTGGGGTGCCCGAGCGCGACGAACAGGATGACGAAGACGGCGAGCGACGGGAGCGAGTAGACGAGCTCGCTGAGCGCCATCCCGATCACGTAGGTCGGCGCCTCGACGGGGGAGGCGACCACGATGTCCTGGAACTTGAGGTCGTGCCGGTAGTGCGTGAGGTCCGATTGGAGGCTCGTCCCCACCGTCATGGTCGTGAGGACCATACCGCCCGTGATCCCGTAGATGAGGTAGGTCCCGTGCGACACGATGAAGATGAAGAACAGGAACGAGAGCGGAGAGGCAAGGGTGTTGAGGATGTAGAGCGGCGTCGTGCGGATCGGGATGATCCCGTTCAGCTGGACCAGGGTGAGGATGGAGCGGAGACGGTTGCGCTCGCTCATGCTTCCGCCTCCGCCGGCTCCTCCTCGGCGTCGGTGTCGGTGTCCTGGTCGATCGAGCGGCCGACGACATCGAGGAAGATGTCCTCGAGGCTCACCGGTCCCATCGAGATCCGGAGACCGCGCTCGAGGACGCGACGCGCGACCTCGTACGCCTCGCGCTCCCGGGTGAACAGGAGGAACCCGCCCTCGACCTCGGTGACCTTCCCGTACGACTCGAGCTCCTCGCGGGGGAAGGAGCCCTGGATCCGGACGCGGTAGGGGTACCGCACTCTCCCCCGCAGGTCCTCGGGGCTTCCCTCGAGACGGAGCTTCCCCGATTCGATGAGCGCGAGGCGAGAAGAGAGCGCCTCCGCTTCGTCCAGGTAGTGCGTCGTCAGCACGATGGTGCGCTGCTCGCGACTGGCCCGGCGGATCGCTTCCCACACCTCTCGCCGGGCGACCGGGTCGAGTCCGGTCGTCGGCTCGTCCAGGAACATCACGTCGGCGTCGGACGCGAGCACCATCGCGCAGAGGATTCTGCGGCGCAGTCCTCCCGAGAGACGGGAGACGAGGACCCGCCGGACGTCGGTGAGCGAGAGTTCCTCCATCGCATCCCGCGTCCGGCGTCGGGCGTCCTGGGGGTCGAGGCCCCGCAACTTGAGGTAGAGGTAGATGACCTCCTCCGAGTTGAGGAAGTAGAGCGGCCGCGATTCCTGGGGAACGCAGGCGATCCGGCTGCGGATCTCGCGTTCCTCGTTCCGCACATCGAATCCGAGGACATGCACCTCGCCGACCGTCGGCGCGAGCTGGGTCGCGCAGATCCGGACGAAGGTGGTCTTCCCGGCCCCGTTCCTCCCGATCAGTCCGTAGACGCGGCCCGTCGGGATCTCGAGCGAGAGGTCCTCAAGGGCGTTCTTGCCCGCGCGCGCCTTCGGATACGTCTTCCCGAGGCCCACCGAGGAGATCGCCGACGCCACGGACCCGCCCCTAGCCTCTACCTCGCCGCCATCCGCTCCGACCCCGACCGGTCAGCTCAGGATCTCGGGAAGGCGTTCCTGTGCCTGGCCGCGTTGGATCTCCTGAGCGATCCGCTTTCCCGTCGACAGGCCCGGCTCGAGGAGGTCCGAGTACGGGCTTCCGGAGATGAACAGGTTCGTTCCCGCCACGATACGGGTCGAGATCTCGAAGACCTTGAACTCGAGCTCCTCTGTCATGATCCCCTCGACACAGAACGGTCCCACCATCCCACCGAACAGCTCGATCGACCGCTCGACGATGCGGGCCGCGACGTCGAACGCACGGGGGAGAAGCGACTCGCGCAGGATCACGGGCACGTTGCCGGTGACGACGAACGTCGGACGGATGCCGGCCTTCAGGAGCTCCTCCTGGGCTCCGAGCTTGTACAGCTCGTCGATGTTCGCCTCGTCCCGCCGGTCCATTCCGAGCAGTTCGAGCGTTCCGTGGCCGACTCGGTACCCGCGGTCGGAGAGCGGCGAATAGAAGAAGTGCATGTAATACCGGGTTCCGAGCACGTACTCCTGGATGACGTGCGGGCCCGTCGGGGTGAACTCCTCGAGCTGGGAGCGGTTCTTCGCGAGGAAGAATCCCTTCCCGCCCTTCGCCCCGTAGTACTTCACGATCACCGGCCCGTCGACCTCAGAAGCGTCCTCGAACTTCCGCGGCATGGGAACGCCGGCGGATTCGAGCCACTGGCGCTCCTTCTCCCGGTCCGTTTCCCAGCCGAGCACGGCACGGTTCCCGAAGACCGGGACGTCGAGGGTCGCGAACGTGTCCGCCCCGACGTACTCGACGAACGAGCCGTGCGGGATCACGATCGCCCCCGCGTCACGCAGCTTGGCGGTCGCGGAGGGCAGGTCCTTCGCCCGGGGGACCGACAGGAAGCGGTCCGGACGCGCGAGCGGGAACGCGTCGTAGAACTTCGGCGGGGGTCCGACCGAGACGCCGAGGGTCGGGAAACCCAGGGCGCGGGCACCGTGGAAGATCTGGAGCGACGAGTGAGAGCACAGCGTCGCGATCGTCGGCGCGCGACCCTTCAACGAGGCGAGGCGCGATTCGGAAGCGAGGGAGATTCCCATACGGGAAGGTACCAAGAAACCAACATAGCCTTTACGCGGACACGACGGCGTTAGGAGTCCGACGCGGCGTCCTCGAGCTCCCAGTACCACTTCACCCGCCGGGCACCGGTCTCGGCGACCTTGCGCCGGAGCTCCGGGTCGACCTCGGGGTCCCGAACAAGGCGACGCACCTCCTCGGGGCTTCCGGTGGCTACCCGTCCGGAGAGCCCGGAACGTTCGAGGAGAGGGCGGACCGGATCGAGCGAGTACTGCCACGCCTCCTCGCGACGACGGACCGCGACGGACCGGCTCCCAGGAACGCGATGGACGCCCAGCTGCTCCGCGGCCCTGTGGAGCTCCTCCGCGGTGCGACGCAGCTCCGACTCGAGACGACCCTCCTCGGCCCGCAGCGCCTCGAACCGGTCGACCAGCGCGCGGAGCCGATCGCCCTCCACCGGGGGGACGGCACGGAACTCGGGGCATCGGTCGCGGAAATCACAGCGGGTACAGTGACGGCCCGGGGTCGGTTCGAACGCCTCCGACCGGATCCCGTCCAGGACGGTTCCCAAACGGTCGTGCAACCCGGCGAGGGCGGCACGCTCGCGCGGTGCGGTCCGAAGCGGCGTGAGCGAGCGGAGATGGTAGAGGGTCAGCCCGTGGACCGGCTCGGCGTAGTTGTTCTCGACGAGCACCTGGTAGATACTCAGCTGGTCGGAGTCGCGCGCGTCGTCGTTCGAGAGGTCCCGGGAGGTCTTGTAGTCGACGATCTCGAGACCGCCCGAAGGCGTGCGGTCGATCCGGTCGATGTACCCGTGCACCGGGATCCCGTCCCACCGCGCCTCGAGGTGCTCCTCCACGGCGACCGGCATCGGCCGCTCCCGGACCAGAAAGTCGTAGTAGCGCAGCAGGAGCTCCCGGCCGAGCGCGCGATACCGGGACTCCTCCTCGGGAGACGTGTATCCCTCGCTCGACCACGCCCGGTCGTACGCGGCGAGCATCTCGTCCGAGGTCATCCAGCGCGGGGCGCTCGGAGGTCCGGGATGGGTCGGCCACTCATCGAGGGTGCGCTGCCGTTCGCTCTCGCCGGCGCGGCGGGACGACGGGACCACGAGGGGAGCGACGAGCTCTTCGAGGACCGAATGCACGACCCGTCCGAACGTGAAGTACCCTCGGGGGGCCTCCGGGAGCTTATCGACGTAGAGGAACTTCCAACGGAGCGGGCACTCCTGGTACGTGCGGTACGAGGAGTAGCTGAGCGCGGGGACCGCGGGCACGGAAGGCGAGCGGCCCGCGGGTTCATCTGGTTTCCGGGGCACCCGCCCCGGAGCCCGGGCCGCTTAGTGGCCGGCGGCGGGCGCTCCGAGGTCGACCTTCGCGACCGGCTCCTCGGTGTCCGACGGCAGCGTGCCGCGGGCCTGGGGGTTCGTGAGGTTCTTCGGAAGGCCGAGCAGCTCGAGGAGCTCCTTGTAGTGGTTGCGGATCGTGACCGGGGTCACGTTCGCGACCGCGGCGATGCGGTCTTGGCTCCGAGGCTCGCCCATCAGGTTCGAGGCGATGTAGATGATCGTCGCGAGGATCCCGTTCGGGAGCACGCCGCTCGTCGAGTAGACCTGTTCGACCTGCTCGAGGAGCGAGAGGACCTTCTGGCGGACCTCCTTCGAGAGGTTCAGGTCCTGCGTGAAACGGACAAGGTAGTCGCGAGGCTCGACCGGCTTCAACCCGAGCTTCAGCTCGCGCGCGAGGAGCGTGTAGGCCCGCCCGACCTCGATCTTCGTGGCCTTCGAATGGGCGATGATCTCCTTCATCGTCCTCGGAACGTGGCACTGGCGGCACGCGGCGTAGACGCTCGCGGCGACGAGCGCCACGATCTTCTTGCCGCGGGTCGCCTTGTGCTCGAGCGCCCGGCGGTAGATGTACGTCGCGGACTCCTTGACCTCGCGCGAGAGCCCGAGGACCCCGGCGAGCCGGTTCAGTTCGCCGAGCGCCACGACGAGGTTCCTCTGGTGGGTGCGGGCCGCTCGGAGGCGGTGGTTGAGCTTACGCAGGTGGTAGAACTTCAGCGACGTGTTCCGTGAGAGCGAGTTCCCCTGGAAGTCGCGGGTCGGGACCCCGATCTCGCTGAACAATCCCTTGTCGGGCATGAGCGGTGAGATGACCGGGCCCCAGCCGCGCGCCTCGCGCCCCGTGTCCTCCTTCGAGCCGCGCTGTCCGCGGTCGCTCACGAGGGCGCTCTGGTCGACGACGAGGCCGCAGTCCGCGCAGACAATCTCTCCCCGGATCTCGTCCCGGATGAGGTGCGAGGAGCCACAGTTCGGGCAGACCTCGGCGACCGGGGGACCCTGAGGGACGACCGGGCCGTCGTCGCGGGAGACGACGGGCCGGCTAGGAGCCTTCACGTTGGAACCGCGCGGGTGCCGCCCCGAGGGGGCGCTAGAGCTGGTCTTCATAGCTTGTAGCCTTCCCAAAATGACGGCTTCTATATATAGATTGGTCCGTTCAATGTATCGTTTGTATCCTACACATGCTACACCATGCGGTGCCGTAGCACGCAAGTCAGACCGGAGTGGCGGTGAAAACGCAGCCCCGGCTCGCGTGCTTGGTGGGGTCCGGCTTCGAGACCTCCCATCGCTGGCCTAGCCGTGTCTCGAGGACCGTCCGCAGGAGCTCGGGGCACATCACCCGGCCGATCTCGGGGGAATCTCCCGTGCACGCGAAGCAGCCCGTCACCCGAAGGGTGAGAGGGCGCTCGCGGACGGTGGCCAGGTGGCCCATCGTGTGGCTCTCGTAGTAGAGGCCGAGCGCGCGAGCGACCTCCTCCGGAGTGCGCCCCTCGATCTGCTCGGCGACCTCGCGGCCCAGCTGCCGAGCGATCGTCTCGATCAGCTCGGGGAGCTGGAGACGGAACTCCTTTACCCCGGAGGCGCGCATCCCGAGCTTGGCGACCTCTTTGAGCCGCTGGAACGGCACCGCCTCCTTGCCCGAGACCACCGGGAGTATCGCCTCGGGGGGGTTCTCGAGCTCGACGAACCGGGCCTCGGCCCGAGTGGCGGGGGTCCACAGGCGTCGATGGTAGTCCCGTGCGAGCCGCAAGAACATCGGCGCGGACGACCAGAGCGCCACCTGCTCGCCGACGGACCGGCCCAACCCGTCCTCGCTCGAGACGTAGACGAGCGAGCCAATGCGGTCGATGACGACGGCACGGTTCGCGACCGGGTTGGTCGAGTGCCGAAGCTCGGAGAAGCCCGCGAAGTGTTTCGCCTCGACCAGGTTCTGAGGCTGGACCTCGGTGACGACCCGGACCTTCACTCCGCGCGCGCTCGCTTCCCGGAACGCCCGGTCGAGCCCGAGGTCGACGAACCGGGCGAGCGACCGCTCGCTCGCGCTGACCAGGATCTCTCGTTCCGCGGCCCCGATCCGCTTCAGCAGGAAGCGGCGGATCGATTCCGTGCTTTCGAGCACCGCGAACTTCCGCGGGTCGTGCTCGTCGAGCTCGGTGCGGCCCTCCTCCCACTCGGCGAGGACCCGGTCGCGGTCCTTCTCGAGCTGACGGAGCCGCTCGGTCGCCCGCTGGATCCACCGGTCGACGAGGTCGTCCGGTGGCAGGGCCTCGAACCGCTGGGGCCGACCGCCGGTCGGGCGGAGCAGGCCCTCGGCCGCCAGCTGCTTGATGAATCGGTACGCTTCGACGCGATTCAC
>DATJVA010000038.1:0-19521 GCA_035502015.1 Thermoplasmata archaeon
CTCGTTCCTTCTGCTGACGGTGAAGTTCTACAGTTTGGCCGCGAGCGGCACCGGATCCGCCTTCTACGGGAGCGGGAGCGACAACTGGTTCGTCGGTGGGATCATCATCTTCACCGGGCTCCTCGCCTGGTACGTCGCGACGGCGGTCCTGACGAACTGGAACTACGGACGGAAGGTCCTCCCCGAGTAATCGCGGAGGGGCCCCCTCAGACCAACCCTTTCCTTCCTCCCTTTTTTTCGGGCAACTTAGCGGTAGAAAGCCGATTTTCGTCGTGTCTTGGGTATAAGAAGTACCTCGCGTTCGGTCCTGACACCCACGGTGCATCGAATGCCTCAGGTTCGTCTCGATTCCATGCTGTCCCAATTCGTAGCAAAGCGGACGGTCGAGTCGGGCGCGAGGTCGATCTCCACACTCCTTGACGACCTCGAGACGCGGTATCCACGACTTCGGCACCGCCTCCGGGACGAGACGGAGGTGGTCCGTCCTTTCGTCAAGATTTTCGTCAATGGCAAGGAGGTTCGGCCGGACGGAAAGGGAGGCCCAAGGCTGGGCCCCCAGGACGAGGTCGACATCCTGCATTCGATTCAGGGAGGATGAACGCGATGGCGAAACAGGGGAAGGTCCAGGTTTGGTTGGGAACAAGAAAGGGCGGTTACGTGGTGGAGAGCGACGCGGGACGACACAAGTGGTCGGTACGCCCGCCGTTCCACACCGACAAGGAGGTATTCCGTATCGCCCCGGACCCGAGGAACCCGGGCACCGCCTATGTCCTCGCGAACAGCGGCTGGTGGGGTCCGTCGATCTTCCGCACACGGAACGGCGGGAAGTCCTGGACCGAGGTGTCGACCCCGGGAACGCCGCGGCTCAAGGCGCGGGCGCCCCCGGTCGAGGCACCGTCGACCCAGTTCCCGATCAAGAACCTCTGGCAGCTCGTTCCCGGGCCCGAGAACGAGCGGAAGACCGTCTTTCTGGGCGCCGACCCGGGCCTGCTCTATCGGTCCGATAATGAGGGAGCGTCCTGGGAACCGGTGACAGGACTGAACGAGCACTCGACCCGCGACCAGTGGAATCCGGGCGCGGGAGGGATGTGCACCCACACCATCCTCATCGACCCCGAGAACCCCCGACGGATGTACGTTGGGATCTCGGCGGCCGGATTCTTCCGGAGCGACGACGGAGGCGAGCACTGGACCCCGAAGAACCGGGGGGTCGAAACCCCGTTCCTACCGACTCGGTTCCCCGAGCTCGGTCAGTGCGTCCACAAAGTGACGCTCGACCCTGCGGACCCGTCGGTGCTCTACCGCCAGGACCACGGCGGCATCTACGTGAGCCACGACCGCGCGGACCGCTGGACGCGCGTCGGCAAGAGCCTCGAGGACGACTTCGGCTTCGTCACCGCCACGGCCGAGTCCCGCCCGGGCGAAGCCCTCTTCATCCCGCTCCAGGGACGGTCGAGGACCATGTTGGGAGGGCAGTTCCAGGTCTACCGATGGAACGACACGTCCCGGAAGTGGAGCTCGCTCGTCGCGAAGGGCCAGTGGCCGGGTGACTTCGGGATGCATCGGGAGGGGATGGCGGCGGACGGCTTCGACCCCGCCGGCTATTACGTGGGAACGACGACGGGCCAGCTATTCTGGAGCGCGGACGCGGGCCGGAAGTGGGGACTGGTCCCGTATCAGTTCCCGGGCATCCACTCGGTGGCGGTCAGCGCCGCGACGGCCGGACGCTGACGACCGTTCCGGCGCGCCCCCGACGAGCCTCGTCGCGCTCGCCGGCTCCGCACGTCTTTCAAGCCCCCCGACGGCGCCGGGCCCTTCGGAGCCACCGGGTCGTGGGCCTCGACCTTGCGGGCTCGCCAGCACGTGACACCGGCGCGTGCGCGATGGAAGGCCCGCGCCGCCTGCACGCCGCGGTCCTTCACACGGACGAGCAGATCCTCGCTTTCGTTCGGTCGGCGCGGCCGCACCTCGTCGTGATCGATGCTCCGCTCTCGCTCCCGCGGGGCCGTCAAACGATCGAGGACCGTTCGGGACCTCACTTACGGGAATGCGACCGGGTGCTTCTCCGCTGGAGACTCCCGTTCTTTCCCCTCACCCTCGGCCCGATGCGCATGCTCACCGTCCGTGGGATGGGGCTCGCCGACCGCCTGAGAAGAGCGCGGTTTTCCGTCCTGGAGGGATACCCCGGCGGCGCGCAGGACCTTCTAGGGCTACCGAGAAAGAAAGCTGGCGTCCTACGGCTTCAACGGGCGCTCCAGCGACGGGGGCTCGGCGGCGACCTTGACCTTCGGCCTCTCACTCACGACGAGCTAGATGCCGTGACGATCGCTTGGGTCGGATGGTCGTTCCGGAAGGGGAAGGGAGTCCTGATCGGCGACCCGACCGAGGGGCTCATGCTGCTGCCGGCTCCCGGCCCGGATCTACGGTCCACCCGGAACGGGTGAGCAGCACGCTGGCCTAGGCGGGCGCCGCCGGAGGAGATGTCGCCCGCATCACGAGCCCCACCCCTCCGCGAACGAACAGGACCGCCACCACAACGAACAGCAGAAGGATGAGGTCGCCTCCCGGCCAGTGCACGCCGGCCGCCTCCCCGCCCCAGAAGACCGCGAACGAGAACACGACCGAGGTCCCACCTACCTTCAGCCACGGGACCTTGATCCGTCGGATGCGGTCGTGGACGACGAACGTGACGGCCACGAGAAGGGCCCCGGCCAGAAGGGCGCCGACGATCGCGGAAAAGCCGTACCCAGCGGCGGCGAGCGCGAGCAGCACGATGACCGTCTCGGTCGCTTCCACCGCGCCGACGGAGAACCCCCCCGCGAACTGGGCGACGTTGCGCTTGGCGGAGCTACCGGGCGCGCCGCTCGCCGCCGCGCGCTGGCGACGGTACGTGTTGAGGGTGCTCCGGAAAAGGAACGCTCCGAACGCCGCGAGCACGACCGCCGAACCCCACAGAAGGTACGACCGGGGAAAGGCGATCAGGACGGCACCGAATCCGAAGGCGATCGCCGCGACGACCGCCGTCCCTCCGACGGCTCCGAGAGCGCCATGGCGGACTGTCGAGTGGTCCGCGGCGAGCGCGAACACCAAGGCGACGACCTCCGTCATCTCGAGGACGGTGATGAGGAATGCAACGATCAGCGCGGGGATGTAGAGCTCGAACATTCCGCGAAGAGGGTACCCGAACAACTACATCAAGAACGGGGCTCCGAAAGCGGACGGCGCATTCGCGGTTCGAAATTCTGCCCGGTCCCTGGACCTGATGACGGACCGCTATCGACGGCGTACCGAAAAGATCGGGGTTCGCGCTCTCCTCAATCGGGCGATGGAAAGCTCGGTCCGCAGCGACCGCTCGATGCCGCGCGACACCCTTTCGGCACCGGTTCCGCGAAGCTCGAGCGTGACCGAGTGGCTCCGCTCGCGATGTACCCTCCGGACGGTGAGATCGGCGCGTACGGACCCGGCGCCCGAAAGCCGTACCGAGAACGCTCGTGACTTGGCCACTCCGCTCCACGCTCTGTCGCGAAGCGCATTCAGCAGATGTCCCGCCGGCTCCGTGAGCCGTTCATGCGCCGGTTCGGGAAGAGGAAGCCAGCCTCCCGGATGAGCCTCCCAATGGTCGACGCGGTCGAACCCGTGTAGGGAGAGCGCCCGGAGCGTCCCGGCCACCGGGCGGAACAGTCCTTCCACCTCGACCACCTCCCGCTCCCGGAAGATCGATACGAACCGCTGGACGAGCCGCACTGGTTCGCTGGCGAACGCCTCGTGCACAAGGTCGATCTCGAGACGAACATACTCCACGGGCGGGGTGGTTGTCGATCGAAGTGCCGCGGGGGGTCTACGCAGGGCCGGACGGGAAACCCGGCGGTGCCTCGAACGGCGACTCTTCGATCGACGCGTGCGAGCGCTCGTTTCGATTCCTCAGCGGGCGCCGGTAGCCGACGACCGCACTTAGACTATGCTCTGGAAGTGCGACCAACCCGGGTGCCGGCGTCCATCGTGCCGCTAGGACCGGCGGCGAGGAACTCGCCGGCTCGAGCGCGCCCGTGGCCCCTACGTGTAGATGGGATACTCCGGGACCCAGCGAGCCTGTCGGATCCTCTCTCGCAGTTCGTCCCGGGTCGCCTTGGGTGCGAGTCCGGACCGGGTCGCCTCCATCGCGACCGCGAGTGCGATGTCGAGCGCCACCTCACGATGGTCTCGAAGTGCGGGTAGGAGTGGTGCGTGCGGGTTCTGGCGCGCCGGGGAGTGTTCCGCAAGGGAACGCGCGGCGGCCAGCAGCATCGCGTCGGAGACCGTCCGACACTTCGCCGCCACCAAGCCGAGCCCGAGCGCCGGGAAGATGTAGGCGTTGTTGCACTGGGCGATCGGGTACACGGTGTCACCGTACCGAACCGGGGGGAACGGAGAGCCGGTCGCGATGATCGCCTTGCCATCGGTCCACTTGAGGATGTCCTCGGGGATCGCTTCTGATTTGACGGTCGGATTCGAGAGCGGGAGGATCATCGGGCGGGCGGTCCAGCGCGCCATATTGCGAATCATCGACTCGGTGAACGCTCCCTTGAGGGTCGAGAGACCAATGAGAACCGTCGGCCGTCCTTCGCGAACGACCTCCTCGAGCCCGATCTTACCGTCCGGCCCGGGGGCCCAGCTCTTGACGTCTTCCCACGGGTGGGCATAGGTCATCTGCTCTTCCCTCAGGTCCGTCCGACCCGTGTGCAGCAGCCCTCCCCGATTGACCATCCAGGTGCGGCGCCGTGCCTCGGCGAGGGGAACCCCCGCGTCGACGAGACCCGCCGTCAGCATGTCTGCGACGCCAACCCCGCCAGAGCCGGCGCCCAGGAACGCGAAGCTCTGTTTCGCGAAGGGGACTCCGGTCACTTCCGAAGCGGCCAGGAGCACGGCAAGGGTGATGGAACCCGTCCCCTGGATGTCGTCGTTGAACGTGAGCAGCTGGTCCCGGTACTTCTGGAGAATAGGGCGAGCGTGAGAGACACCAAAGTCCTCCCACTGGAGGAGCGTTCCCGGAAGCTCTTGCTTGACCGCGCGCACGAACTGCTCGATGAACGCGTAGTACTCGTCACCGGTGATCCGCTCATGGCGCCACCCAAGGTACTCGGGGTCCTTCAGCCGGTCCTGGTTGTTCGTTCCGACATCGAGGACGATCGGGAGGGTCTTCTCCGGGTTGATCCCCCCGAAGACGGTGTAGAGGGAGAGCTTACCGATCGGGATCCCAAGACCGCCGGCACCCTGGTCACCGATGCCGAGGATCCGTTCGCCGTCGGTCACCACGATCACATCGACTTCGGGATTGGGGCGGTCCCGAAGGAGCTCGACGATCTTGTCTCGCATCGGGTAGGAGATGAAGAGGCCGCGGGGACGACGGTAGATGTGACTGAACTCCTGGCACGCCTGGCCGACGACCGGCGTGTAGACGATCGGGGTCATCTCGTCGAGATGGTCCACGAGGAGCCGGTAGAACAGGACCTCGTTGCGTTCCTGGAGCGCCCTCAGGTAGATGTGCCGCTCGAGGTCGTCGGTCTTACGCTTGAACGCCTCGTACGCGCGAACGACCTGCTGGTCGAGGGTTTCGACCTGGGGTGGGAGGAGGGCGTGGAGGTGGAACAGCGTACGCTCCTCGAGAGAGAAGGCGGTCCCCTTGTTGAGGCACGGCGTGTCCAGAAGGTCCATTCCCTTGAATCGAGGGAGCTTCGCGACCTTGTGTCCCTCGGGAGCAGGGTGCGAGACGGTGTGCGGGGCGGCTTCCATGCGTCCAAGGACGACGGGGGAGGCCATCTATGCCCTGTCAACGGGGTTTGACCACAGTTCAGGTGCAACCGTTCGACCTATCCGCGCGGGCCAGATCCAGCGCTAGGCGGAAGGCTCCGTTCCTGTGCTCGGCCCGACCCCCGGAACCGTTACCAGGGGAGCAGGGATCAGGGGTCCGATGACCTCCACCGAGACGCTTCCGACGGTCTCCATTCTGTCGCCTCCAGCGCTCGACGTGGTAGCCTTCGTGTTGTTTGCTCTTTTTGCCTCGCTACTGCTCCTAGGCTACATCGGGTGGTATCCCGGTTTCCCGTTCACTCCGTTCGCCGCGGTGACGCTTGCGGTCGCGCTCGCGTCCCTCTTCTGGGCCAACGTTCTGGCGGAAGGGAAAGAAGCACCTTCCCTTCCGACGGGCTAGAAGCGACACCGACGCCGTATGGCCCTCTACAGAAGAACGGACGAGACGCTCCGGTTCGGTAGGTCGCGGTCCCACAGGGCGCGCGGAGTCCAACGGGACTTGCGATTAAGAGCGACAACGATTCCCCTGCCCATGACGCCCGGTGGCAATTCGATAACTCTCGAGCGGAACGCTGCACTCTCTGTGTTGTTCCGGGGATATGTTGGGTCGCGTGTCGCCTCCACGGTTTCGTACGTCCAAGAGGGACGGTTTCGGGCGGTGGTCGACCCGGGGATGGTCCCTCGCAGGACGGCGATCCTGTCGCCCTTGCGACAGCTCGGCGTACGCCCCGACCGGGTCACAGACGTGATCCTTTCCCATCATCACCCGGACCACACGGTGAACATCGCCCTCTTCCCGAACGCGAGGGTGCACGACTTCTGGGCGACCTACGACCGAGACCGATGGATCAGTCAACCGGCGGAAGGTCTCCGCCTCTCTCCCTCGGTGATGCTGCTCGAAACGCCGGGACACACGCCTCAGGACCTCACGACCCTCGTCGGCACGCCGGCCGAGGTGGTCGCACTGACGCACCTGTGGTGGAACGTTCGAGGGCCCACACCGGACCCACTCGCGGTTGACGAGGCGAGCCTCGAGAAGCACCGCCGACGGGTCCTGGCGATGGCCGACCGGATCGTGCCGGGGCATGGGGCGCCGTTCCGTGTACGCCGGGCCCACGCGGGCCCGTGAGCCGGGGATCGTTGAACCGCCGCGGAGAGACGGCCTACGAGGGGGCTACCGCCATCGCGTCGACCCACGTATGGGGAGCCGACGTCGCGAGAGTTCCCGGCCGAACTTCCACGTCGTGGAGCTCGCGGACCGCCGCCGCGATGACGCCGCTCGCCCAGGTACGGGCACGCTCGACCTCGCCTTCGCGGAGCGGTCCGTCCCGGCGGATCACAAAGAAGCTCTCGCCCGGCACGAGGTTCCGGCCGCCCCGGGCTTCGACGGCCCGCTGAATGTGGCGGGCCGACGAACCGGTGACGATCGGCGAGTCGTGGAACCGGGTGTCGAACGCCGCGAACAGGCACTGGGAAAGCATTCGATCCGGCATTCGGTCCACGAACGCCCGCAGGGACTCTCCCATCTCACGCCGATGCGTGGGGCCCCCGAGAAAGACCACGGACGGAGTCCGGATCTCGACCGGGTCGACCTGGTTCGCGGGACGGGCACTGTGCTCGTACGACCAGTCGACCGCCCGCGCCACCGCGCACGCCACCGTGTCGGTCACGCCGCAGGGTGATGCGATTACAACGTACACCCACATCGTAACCCCGGAGTCGTTCCGGGTTCGCGAGCGGGCTATTTCAGAACCCAGTTAATTCGAGTTGACCCACCGCCGTTCAGCTCTGGACCGGCGTGGCGGCCGGGTTCTCTTGCCAGAGCGGAGGGTTGACCGGGAGTGGCGCATGGGCGGCCCACGGAATCTCGCTCAACGCGTGATTGAAGGGAAAGGAGTGCATGGCGACCTGCGACCAGCGGCGGGGCACGAGCGGTGCGAACTCCGGCACGTCGGACCGGCGGCCGACGGAGAGAACCAAGACCCCGGTCGCGAGGACGAGCAAGAAGAACGCAAACAGCTCGAACAGCATTCCGACCCCGAGCGTGTTCGGGTCCGCGCCGATCGCGTAGGCGAGGCCGACGAACAACGCGGAGACCACGGCAAAACCCGAGCTGTACATCGCCGGGCCGGCCGCATAGGCGTGCTCCAGGGCCGCCCGCCGCTGCTCGTGGGCGGCATGCGCGTATTCGGTGAGGATACCCCCCAGGGGGGTCGTTTCCACGAGGGTCTCGCCGGCCGCGATATGCGCCTCGACGGTCCTCGCGAACTCAAGCTCGAAGTCGGCCGCCCGGGACCGGTCGGATGCGACCATCGAGACCAGGAAAAGCGTGAGGACAACCGAGAGAATCAGCGTCAACCCGACGACCCATGGCGCTTCGGCGCTCAGGGCGGAGTAGGCGCAACCGAAGACTAGGATGAACGCGACGCCAGCGATGATCGCCCCAAGGAGGGCGAGCCCCCCGGGAGTGTCGGGAGGGGGTAGACCGACCCCGGAGAATCGCTTCGGCAGAGTGGAGGAAAGATCTGCGGACATCGACCGAAGAAAGGGGTGCTATCCCTTTTAGAACCTATCGCTGCCGGCCGGACGCGGCCGGAACCGACCGGAAGTGGGACTCGGTCATCCGGAGGGGTTCTCGCGCCAGTAGTTGAGCGAGTCTTCCACCGTTCTCCCAAGCGGGATGGAGGGAGCATACCCGAGCGCCCGAAGACGTGAGATGTCCGACCGGATCACCCGCTCATCGGTCGGCCGGAGGAGCTTCGGGTCGGTCTCGATCGTGATTGGAACTTTGGCCATACGAACGAGCGACTCGGCGATTCCCCGGACGGAGAAACTTTGGCCGGCTCCGATGTTCACCGGTTGCCGCGGGTCCCCTTTCTCGAAGACCACCCAGATCGCCCGGACCACGTCGCGAACATCCGAGACGTCCCTCTCTACGTCGAGATTCCCGACCCGCAGCTTTCCCGGTCGGCCCTCGCGTTCGAGGACAGCGACCCGATGCGCGAAATCGTTGAGCGCGTCGCCGGTCTTGCCGGGACCGGTCGTGATGAAGAGACGGCCTCGCAGAATCCGAAGGTCGAAGTTGAGGGCGTACTGAAGCGACAGCATATCCTGGCAAGCCTTCGAGACACCGTACGGGTTCACCGGACGAAGGAGCTCTTCCTCCTTCGTCGGCTGCCGGCGCTCCTCGACCGTGCCATAGGCCGCCGCGGAGGACGCCAGAAAGATGCCGTCCCTCGGCCGATGTCGGCGGAGGGCCTCGTAGAGATGCACCGTCCCGAGGACGTTCGTTTCAAAGGTCTCCGCGGGCGACTCCCATGCTTTGGCGGCGTACGCCTGGGCGCCGAGATGGAAGACCGCGTCGGGGCGGGTCGACTCGACCAGCCGGTCGACCGCCGGACGATTTCGGAGGTCTAGGTGCTCCCAACGAATGGCCTCCCCGAGCGAACGGTCCCGGTCGAGTTCCGAGCGGTCGAGGAACGTTCCGGTCACTTCGTGACCCCGGTCCACCGCCGCTCGGGCCAGATGTCGCCCGATGAAACCAGAAGCGCCCGTGATCAGGACCCGCATCTTGCCGCCTAAGCCTGGAACTCCCTTTCTCGCCGGTCCGTCGACCGCAGGACGTCAGCGAACAGGTCGCCGAGCGGGGAGGCGAACGGCTCGTTATAGGAGTTGCTGACGGTAAGGGGAGGCGTCGGTCCAGCCGACCGGGCCTACGGGACGCCGGACGATGGCGTCTCCCATCGCAGCGTTCGCCGGAATCGCCGGGCAAGGACCACCTCCGTGAGGAACACCCGGATGAATCGACTGCTCTGGGTGACCTTGCTGGACCCACTGGTCCGCGGCTCGAACCGGTAGCCGACCTCGGCGACCCGATGGCCCCGGCTCATGACCAGCAGGAAGAGCAGAAGCTTGTAGCCTCGCCACTCCGAAGGGAGTGGACGGAACAGCTCGCTCCGGAACCCGAACAGGCCTGAGACCGGGTCCGTCAAGCCTCGAGCCTCCGGGAGCAGGAGCTTCGCCGTCCATTCGGCGCCGCGCGAGATCGCGACCCGCACCCCGGTCCTCGGACCCGCGGACCCTCCGGCAGCGTATCGGCTCCCGACGACCAGGTCAGAACCCTTCCGGAGGGTGTCCACCATAGCAGGGAGGATTTCCGGCGGGTGCTGAAGGTCGGCATCCATGACGATGACGAACTGCCCTCGCGCGAGGGCGATGCCTTGACACTGCGCCCGGAGCGTGGTCTGTTGGCCTTCGTGCCAGATCAGTCGAAGTCGAGGGTCGGCCCGTGCGGCATCCTCGAGGAACTCGCGAGTCCCGTCCGTGCTGCCGTCGTCCATCACGACAACTTCGAGCGCGGGAAGGGCTACCCGCCCGAGCCGCTCGAGCAGCTCGGGAAGGCTCGAGCGCTCGTTGAACGTCGCTAGGATGACCGACACTTCCGGCCGAGCGCCGGACGGCGCCTCGCTCGGAACGGCCGTCATCGAAGCTCGCCGTAGCTTAGTGCGGCGAAATCACCGACCAGGTCTGGAGGCCCGCGGTCTCCAGGGCAAAGTCGGTCACGCGGCCGCCGGCAGCCTGGACGGCCTTCGCTACCTTGGCCCGCCGGGCGACGTCGCAGAAGAGGAGGATGTAACCACCGCCGCCCGCCCCGAGGAGCTTGCCGCCGATCGCCCCGGCCTCCCGCGCGTGGGAGTAGAAGGCGTCGATCCGCTCGTTCGAGATGCCCTCGGTGAACTGTTTCTTGTGCTGCCACCCTTCGTCGAGCAGTCGCCCCATCTCATCGAGGTTCCCGCGAAGTAGCTCGTTCTTCATGTCCACTGCGAGCTGCTTGGTGGCGTCCAGGGCGGCCACGGTGTCGACGCGCTTCTCCGAGTAGCTCCGCTGCTGTCGCTCGATGATATCGTTCGAGTAATGGCCGGTGCCCGTGTAGCAGAGCAGGAGACGGTACGCCAGTTCGTTGACCACGTCGGGGTCGATCCGCAACGGATTGACGATCGTCCTTGTTCCCGTGAACTCCATGAAGTTGAACCCCCCGAACGCCGCGGCGTACTGGTCCTGGCGGCCCCCCTTGAGACCGAGCTCCTCACGTTCGATCCGGTAGGCCAGCTCCGCGACCTCGTAGGACGTCCAGGGCTCTCGGCGGTAGTGTTGGAAGGCACCCACCAACGCGACACACATCGTCGAGGAAGTGCCGAGTCCAGTCCCGGGTGGGGCATCGGAGTGCAGGAAGAGGTGGAAGGAGTCTCTCGAGCGGCCTCCACCATCGTCCGGTCGCAGCACCTTCAGGGCCGCCTTGACCACGTCTAGGTCCCCGTTGTAGACGAGGTCGGACGGTCGCGCGAAATTGAGCGTCATGCCGTAGTCGAGCGATTCCACCGAGATGGTACCGGCTCCGTCCGGCACGCCCTCGAGGGTCACGTAGGCGAACTTGTCAATCGTGCAATTGAGCACCGCACCTCCCTTCTCCTCGGGGTACGGGGAGACGTCCGTTCCCCCGCCCGCGAAGCTGATTCGGAGCGGTGCCTTGCTCCGGAGGATACGCATCGAGCCGGGGACCGAGCCTCCCGCCTTAATGCTTATCTCCCGCACGGCCCGAGAGTCGCCGGGTGCTGCCGGGGCCGGAAACTCCTCTCGCGTTCACGGTTGGCCGGGGAGCCCTAATACGGGGGAAGGTTCGCACCCGGAGTGAGCCCTCGATATCGGAACCCTGCTCTCGCCGTGGACGCGGTCTGGATCCGGTCCGGTCGGGTGCTGCTGGTCCGGCGGGGCCGCCCGCCGTTCCGTGGGCTCTGGGCCCTTCCGGGCGGGTTCGTGGAACTTCGGGAAACGGTCGAGGAGGCGTTGGTCCGAGAGCTCCGCGAGGAGACCGGCTTGCTTGGCCGCCCCGTTGCAATCGTTGGCGTCTACTCCGGACCGCACCGCGACCCGCGTAAACCCACGACCACGGTTGCCTTCCTCGTGACAGGGCCAGGCGGAGCGCCGACCGGCGGCGATGACGCCGCGCGGGCGGAGTGGGTCCCGCTCTCCCTAGCCCGACCCCTGGCCTTCGACCACGCGAAGATCCTCGCTGACGCTCGTCGCCGGCTGCGAGAGCGGACGCCCGCCGGCGTCCGGCGGGCCACCCGATCCGTCCGACGGAACCGGTAGGCTATTATCGGCGTCCCAGAGTCACCCCCGAACTCAGGAATGCAAGCGAACGGCGAAGCTCACCCACACCCCACGCTCCTTTCCGACTTCATCCTCGGGAGCCAGGATGGCCTGGTCAACGTCCTCGGAATCCTCCTCGGCCTGGTCGCCGCGAGCCTCCAGCCGGGCTCGCACATCGGCTCGGAAATCATCCTCGTCGCTGGTCTGTCCGCGCTCGGTGCCGAGTCGATCGCGATGGCCGCGGTCGCCTACACCTCGACCTACTCGCGGATGAAACTGTACGGCTCCGAGCGGGAGCGCGAGATCCGGGAGATGCGCGAGGTGCCCGAGCTCGAGCGCGAGGAAGTGCGCATCATCCTGCGAGGCTGGGGTTTCGAGGGCTCTGAGCTCGAGGAGATGCTCCACAGGATCGAGGCGAAGCCGAAAGCCTGGCTCGACCTCATGATGGCGTTCGAGCTGAACCTCTCCTACGTCCCTCCCGAGGCGCCCCGACGGAGCGCGGCACTGGTCGGGTTCGCGACCGTCCTCGGGCACTTCGTGCCTCTCATCCCGTTCTTCTTCACCCAGTTGTCGCTCGTCCACGCCGCAATCATCGCGACCGTTCTGAGTGGAGTCATGCTGTTCGGGATCGGGCTCTACGAGGCCCGGGTCACCGCGGGGTCAATCTGGCGCAGCGGCCTGCGGATCACCGTTATCGGCCTCGCGTCCGGCTTCGCCGGCCTCCTCATTGGCCATTTCGCATCGATGCTCTAGGCCAAAAACCCGGGTCGCGAAAATGGGCCCGGCGGGGTCACGCGAGCCGACCGAAAGGCTCCACCGGGCCCGACGGCGACCGAAACGGACGCGCCGCAAACCATCGGCGGGGGCCCCGAGTCTCGTGCCTTTGGCAGGCGACGCACCAGACGACCTCCTCAAGAGGGCCCGCGAGTTCCGGAGTGGCGACGTGGTCCGAATCGGGATGACGGCACCCACGTCGTAGGCATGGATGCGTCGGACGTTCGGCCGTCATCGTCGCAGATATGCGCATCCATGCGTATTAAACTCTGTGCTGAGGTCCCCGGGCCGGTCGTTCCCTGCCGAGGTTGCGTCACCCGGCGACGAGAAGGGGTGTGGTAGTCCTTCCCCGAACCGCTCGGACCCTATCGAGGCGTCCTTGTCACGGATCAGTTCGTAAATTCACTTTGTTAAGGAAATACTGTATTAATTGCGGGCCCATTCGGTCCTCCATGGCGCGGCCCCCCGAACCACCGGCTCGGCCTTCCCACTCCACCTCGAAGTCCGCGGCCCTGACCCTCCTGAAGCGTGCGCCGGACTCGTCGCTCGAACAGGTGGCCAACGGGCTGGGGATCTCAAAGGTCGCCGCCTTGGGTCACATGCAGCGGCTTGAGTCCGACGGACTCGTCGAACGATCCTACCTCGCGGGGCACGTGGGTCGGCCGCGCGTCCTCTTCCGACTCACCGACCGCGGGTCGACCCTTTTCCCTCAGGCCTACACCGAGATGTCGCGGTGCGCGCTCGAGTTCATCGAAAAGCGTCTGGGCCGGCCGGCGGTCGCCGAGCTCCTCTCCCAACGAGCCTCGGAGGTCGCCGACCGGAACTGGTCGAGGCTACAATCGGGGCCACTGCCCGCACGCGTCGCCGAACTGGCCCGAGTGCGGACGGAGGGCGGATACATGGCCGAAATCGGCGGCCGACGTCCGGGCGTGGTTGAACTGCGAGAGCACAACTGTCCGATCCTTGCGTTGGCGCGACAATACCCCGAAGCGTGCGAGACCGAGCGCCGGATGTTCGAGTCGGTCCTCCGCGCGAAGGTCGAAGTTTCCCACCGCGTTGTCGCCGGGGACCCGGTCTGTCGTTTCCTCATTCGCGAAAGCAAGGAGCCCCGCTGATGACCGACGACGGCCCGCACGACCGGGTCGCCCTCGTGACGGGGGCGAGTCGAGGCTTGGGCGCCGTCCTAGCTCAATTCCTGGCCCGCCAGGGGTACTCGGTGATCGTGAACGCCCGGAATCGGGAGGCACTGTCGACCGCGACGGCGGAGATTGCGGAGAGCGGAGGCTTCGTGTTCCCGGTCCCCGGGGACGTGAGCGACCCCGAAACCCAGGATGCCCTCGCCAAGGCGGTTTCACGGTGGGGCCACCTCGAGCTGCTCATCAACAACGCGAGCGAACTGGGACCGTCGCCTCTTCCGGAGCTCTCCGCGCTCGCACCGGCGGACCTTGAGCGGATCCTTCGCGTGAACGTCCTCGCCCCCCTTACCTTGACCCAGCGGCTCTTGCCGGCCCTACGGAAAGGGCGAGGGCGCATCGTGAACATCTCGAGCGATGCGGCGGTGGGCGGCTATCCCGGCTGGGGCGGCTACGGTGCGAGCAAGGCCGCCCTGGATCTCCTCTCGCTGACGATGGCCCATGAGCTGACCGGTTCCCCGATCTCGGTCGTCAGTGTGGACCCCGGTGACATGCGCACCGAGATGCACCAGGCCGCGTATCCCGGCCAGGACATATCCGACCGACCGTTGCCCGAGATTACCCTCCCCTTCTGGGCCTGGCTCCTGAACCAGGACCCCGCCCAGCTATCCGGACACCGGTTCCGTGCGCAGTCCGACCGTTGGGAGGTCCCCGAGCCGTGACCGAGCACACCCCGGTTCCCGCCATTCCCACAGGGAAAGGAGCGGACCGGCCCCCGGAAGAGCGAGGGATCGCACGCGACAAGGTCCGCCTGCTGGTGAGCTCCCCGACCGAGGACCGTGCGTATACCTTCACGGACCTCGCCGACCTTCTGCATCCCGGCGACCTGGTCATCGTCAACGAGAGCGGGACGCTGCCGGCCAGTCTTCCCGCGCGTTCGGAGCTCGGCCAGTTCCGCGTGAACCTCTCCACTCCGTATGGTGGCGACCTCTGGGTCGGAGAACCCCGCTGGGGATTCGGTCGACCCGGCCCGCTCCCTCTCGATGCCGGCGCTTCGATCGAGGTGGGGGGCGTTCCGTGCACGCTGATAGCGGGTTTCCCGGGAATCCCACGGCTGGTGTTCCTCCGGGCCGATGGTGATCTTCATGGAGCCATGAATCGCGTCGGAACCCCGATCCGGTACGGGTACGCCGCGGGAGAGTATCCGCTCGAGGACTACCAGACGGTGTTCGCCCGGGTCCCGGGGAGTGCCGAGATGCCGAGCGCCGCCCGACCGTTCTCCCGAAGTCTCGTCGAACGCCTTCGCCAGAACGGAGTGGCGATCGCGCCAATCGTTCTCCACGCCGGAGTCTCGAGCCTAGAGATGGGCGACTTCCCCCCGGGAGGCATCCCGGTGTTTCCCGAGCCGTTCGAGGTTCCGACGGAGACCGTTTCCGCCATCCTTCGGACGCGCTCGGCGGGTGGCAGGGTGATCGCCGCGGGGACCACGGTCGTGCGCGCGCTCGAATCCGCCACCGACGCCTGCGGTCTGCGACCGGTGCGGGGCTTCACGCGACTCTATCTTCGCCCGGAACGACCGGTCCGGTCGATCGACGGACTGATCACTGGGTTTCACGAAGCCCAGTCGACGCACCTCGCCCTGCTCTCCGCGTTCGTAGGGATGGAACGCCTGCGCAGGGCCTACGGGGCGGCCGCACAGGATGGCTTCCTCTGGCACGAGTTCGGCGACAGCCACCTGATCCTCGCGGGGGGGGCCCGCTGACCCCGCGGCGGTCCGACCCGGGGGAGACCTCTACTTCGAAAGCCCCGCGCGCGTCCGCAACGCGTGATAGAAGCCACCGAAACTGGTGGCCGTCGGCGTCCGGAGACCCTGTAGCCGCAACTGTTCACGGACCTCCTTCGCGGACTGGCGAAGGTCGAGCGTCTTCGTGGAGTCGTACTTGTACTGGAACGTTCCCCCGGGTCCCCGCGGGAACGGGTCCCAGTCGCGCGGAGTCGTCGGAGTGAGCTCGTGCATCCGCTTCCCCTCGGCGGCCTGGAACGCCGGCATCGAGAGGTGCTCTTCCGTGAGCCAAATGAGCGTCGCGTCGCGGATCGCCGACTGGGTCGTCTCGTCGAGCGCGCCGGGGGCGACCTGGGCCTGCACCCAGTCGACGAGCGCATCGAACGTCTTCTCGGCGTTGTCCTCCAGCATCTGCAGGACGGCCAGGCGGATGGCACTGCGGCGCAGCTGGTCCGTTCCGGTCTCGCTCAGCCGGTACTCCGCGGTGAGGCCGAGCAAGCTCTCCGAGTTGTCGGAAAGGTCCTTAAGCGGCAGGACGAACAGGGGGGCCGCCGGCTCCGAGGAAGGGACGTACCAGAGAGAGAACTCGCGGCCGTTCGTGAGGAGCACCAGTCGAACCTTCGCGGACTTCGCCGCATCCACGATCGAGCCGGGTTCGGTGACGTTCGCGGTCCGTTCCCGGACATCCAGGAAGAGGCCGGGCTTGCCCTCGGCGTTGAGCAGGGCGTAGTCCACATGGCCCCCGTCCCCGGCCGCGGCCGGGTAATCGAAGAAGACCTGTTTCTTGTCGTGAGGGTCCCACCCAAGCGCGACGAGGAACGGGTTGACGATCCAATGACGGATCTGCTGCTCGGTAACGTCCTGAACATCCCGGAGCACTTCCCCGGCAACTTGAGCGAAATCGGCAAGCCTCCGGCTGAGGTCGACTGCTTCCATTGGGCAAACGGATGGTACCGAACGGGCTTAAAATTACCCTCGGTCCGATTGCTGCGTACGGCGAAGTCGGGCGGCTTCCTCCCGGAGGAACGGCTCAACGGGGTGAAGCGGCTCATCCAGTCCGGTGTACGGAGGGAGTCCGAGCATGTCGGAGAGCAACCACTCCACCTCGTAGACGTAGAGGAGCGTGGAACCGAACATCTCGAGCAGCCGCGCGAGCCGCACCGCGCCCCTGGGGGAGAGCGTGAAGTACCGAGGACGGAGCTCGAGGGCGGCGAACATCGCGTCGGTGAGGTCACGGTATCGCCACCGTTGGGGCCCCCCGACCATCGTGTTCGATCGGTCGGTGCGGGCCGCTTCGCGGCGGACGATCCGGGCGAAGTCGCGGGCGGCGAGCGGGCTGATGTGGTACTCTCCATCCCCGAACATCGGGAATCGGTGGTAGCGGTGCATCGTGCGAAGCATCACGGTGACCAGCACGTCGCGCTCCGCAAACAGCATGGTCGGTCGGACGATCGCGTAGGAGAGGCCGCTCGCCTCGAGCGCCCGGTCGACCCGCCTCTTTTCGAACATGTAGGGGAGCTCGGTCTCGAGCTTCGTAGGGGAGTCCGGGACGCTGATGTGGACGAACCGGGGCACGGAGGCCTTGTCCGCGGCGGAGATGAGGCGCAACAATCCCTCGGTGAGCGGGCGGAACCGTCGCAGCGAACCGGTCCGGTACCACGCGACGTTGACCACCAGGTCGACGTCGCGGAGGAACGGTTGCCAGTCGGTCACTTCGCTCGCGTCCCCGGGTCGGAAGTCGACGCCGTCCCGGATCTCTTCCGCCGAGGCGTGCCGGTGGAGCGAGACGATCTTCCAATCCCGGCCGAACTCGGCCCGGAGATGCCGACCCACGAGACCCGTGCCACCTCCGATCAGGAGGAGGCGGGGACGGGAGTCCGAGGCGCTCATGCCCGGGCGGAGGGCGTCCCCGCCGACACCGGATCCGGGGTCGAAAGGACCGTGGGCACCGAGAACAGCTCGTTCCAGGCATCGACGACGCGAGGGGCCACCTCCGATACGCGGACCGGACGCCCCGCTTCTTGGGACACCGACGTCATCACCGAGCCGGAAAAGCCGCAGGGGTGGAACCGCTCGAACGCACTGAGGTCAGGGTCAACGTTCAACGCGAACCCGTGGAACGTCACCCAGTGGTCGACCGCCACCCCGATCGATGCGATCTTCCGCTCGCCATCGACCCAGACGCCTCGGCGTCCTTTGACGTGGCCGGCCGTGACACCGAAGCCGGCGAGCGCGCGAACGACGATCTCCTCGACCTCGTGGACGAACCGTCGCACGTCCCGGCCCCGCGCGGTGAGGTCGACGATTGGGTAGCCGACCAACTGCCCGGGACCGTGGTAGGTCGCGCGACCGCCGCGCTCGACGTTCACGACCGGTAGACCCGTCGTCGCCGCGGAACCGTCATCCCCTTCGACACCGACCGTCACCACCGGTGGGTGCTCCACAAGCACCAGCGAATCGTCGACCACCCCGGCGCGGCGGGCACGGACGAGTTCGCGCATCGCGTCGAGCGACTCGGAGTAGTCCCTAAGCCCCCACTCAAGAACGGCCGGCATCGGACCTCCGCCGGGCGACGTGCATCGGTTCGCCGAGCCAGACCAGGGCGGCCTCTTGGAGGGTCTCAGAAAAGGTGGGATGCGGGTGGATCGTCAGGGAGAGGTCACGGACCGTCGCCCCCATCTCGATCGCGAGCCCCGCCTCGGCGATGAACTCCCCGACGTTGGCTCCGACCGCGTGCACCCCGAGCAAGCGACCGGTCTTGTCGTCTCCGACCAGCTTCACCCATCCCTGGGTCGCGTGGCTGGCATGGGCCCGTCCGAGCGCAGCGTAGGGGAAGCGGGCTTCGCGCGGCGCCAGCCCTCGCGCTTCCGCGTCCCCCTTCGTGAACCCGACGCTGGCGAGCTCGGGGGTGGTGAACACAACCGCCGGCATCGCCTGGAACTGGAACCGCGTGGGCTGGCCCGCGGCCGCCTCGGCCGCGACGACCCCTTCTCGGTAGGCCTTGTGGGCGAGCATGGGCGGACGCGCCACGTCACCGACCGCAAAGATATGCGGCTGGTTCGTCCGCATCTGGTCGTCGACCGCGATGAATCCCGACTTCGGGTCGAAGTCCACACCGGCCTCTTCGAGGCCGAGGTCCTTCGTCCGGGGTCGCTTGCCGACCGTTACGAACAGCCGCTCGCCCACGAGCTCGGTACGCCCGTCAGCGGCGCTTTCGACCGTCATCGTGAGACGGTCCGCCTCTCGCCGGAGAGATACGGCCCGCGTCCCGACGTGGACCTTCACCCCGAGCCGCTCGAGAGTGCCGGTGAGCTCCCGTACAAGGTCCGGCTCCACTCCCGGTAGGAGCTGAGGCATCATCTCGACGATCGTCACGTCGACACCCACTCGGGCGAGGAACTCACCGAGCTCGCAGCCCGATACGCCCCCGCCGAGGATCAGCATCGACCGAGGCAGGCTCTTCAGCGAGAGGATCTCCCAGGCGTTCACGACCCGTTCCCCATCGGTCTCGAACCCGGGGATCGTGGAGTGGAGCGCGCCGACCGCGACCACCGCCTGCTCGAAGTCCACACGCTCGTGACCGCCGTCCGAAGCGGTGACGTCGGCCGAGTGGGGACCGGTGAACCGGGCCGCTCCCACGAGAACGGACGCGCCAGCTGTCTTCAGGAGGGCGGCGACGCCGGTGCGTTCCCTCGTGACGACCTCGTCCTTCCATCGCATCGACTGGGCCAGGTCGAACTTCGGGTCCGTCGCGCTGACGCCCACCTCGGGACCTTCTGTGAGAAGCGAGTGGTACAGTAGCGAAGCGTGGATCAGCGCCTTCGAAGGGATACACCCCCGGTTGAGGCACTCGCCGCCGAGGTCCTGGCGCTCCACTAGGAGGACCTTCCGGCC
>DATJVA010000039.1:0-7611 GCA_035502015.1 Thermoplasmata archaeon
CAACAACGTGTCCACCGGGCCGACTATCCTGCTGAACGGTAGCCTTGAGTCGATGGTCTGGTTCCCTGGCTCGACGACCCAGCCCGCTGCCGACGCACCGTACCTCGGGTTCTGCGGGACCTTCAACGCGAGGAACTACGGGAACGCCGCTGCCTCGACCTACTACAATCGGCTGGCGCTGTTCGTCCCCCTGCGGCAAGGAGTTTCCGTCCTAGAGAATGGTGACACGTTCATCCTCTACATCCACAACGGTGGCTACCCGCTCGACTTCATGTGTGTCGCCAACGCGGCGGGCGTGGTCTTCGACGGTCAGGGGGGTCCGCCGTGGACGGACTGCCTGGCTCCCCTCGGCGGGAACCACCGTCCGGAGCCGCTCGCCACGCTGGACTACGACGACTACCACGGGGCGCCGCCCTGGTGCTTCGCGAGCATGAACGCGTGCACCATTTACCTGACGTACACTGGGACCCCGTCCACTGTGCTCGCGACGATCCCCGTCTATTCGCTGGCGCCCCCGTCGAACCACTAAGATATTGGACTCCGACGATACGGAACCCCGGAGTTCCCCGTCCAAGACCTAACGAACCATGGTTTCGTATCGCAGGATGTCCCGGCACCCGCTTCTCACCGTCTCGATCATCGTAGCGGCGATCGTGGTTGTCGTGCTGGTGGCCCTGATCGCCTTCGGCGTCCTGGTATTGCCATCGAACAGTCCTGCCCCGGTAACGATCCAGTCCGTCCATCTCAAGGTGATCGAAGGCAATACTTCGCAGGGAGACCCTTGGTTGGAGCCGAACATCGTCAACTACAACTCCTCCGAGGGCTACCCGCGCAGCTTGGCGCCGGGGGCCACGTGGACGGTCGTCTGGCAGTTCATCAATTTCGATGACGCCTCTCACAACATCACTTTCGTTTCCCCGAGCGCGCCGTTTGCGAAGCCGGCGGTGTATCCGTCGCTTCCCTACGGAGTGCGCGCCGGCGACGAGGGAACGCTCGCAATGACTCTCACGGCCCCGTCGACTCCCGGTGTCACCTACGCCCTCACGTTGACAGTCGCAGTGGATATCTCGCCGAGCTGAACAACGTCCCCACTCGTGCGTACTGCTACCTCCCTGGCCGAGCTGGCTCCTCGGTTCGAACCTCGCGCCCGCGAGTGGCCGACCGCCGTCTGCGCTCGAACGGCATTCGAGTGCGGTGGAGCGACCGGATGACGAGCCGGAGGAGGACACCGGGAGCGAGGATCGATGGTACCGCTACGGCCGTGCGAGCCGACCCGCAATCCACTTCTTGGACCCCTCGAGGTGAGGCCCGGGAAGCATTCCTTGCACAACGTCCTCGATGCGACCCTCGGCATCTACGAGGAACGTCACCCGCCTCGCGAATCCGAGCAACCCGAGGACGCCATACGCCCGCACGATCTGCTTGGACGGGTCTCCCACGATCGGGAAACGGGACCCACATTTCTGCGCGAACGCCGCCAGCGTCTCGCTCGAGTCGACGCTGACACCGATCAGTTCCACCCCGGCCCGCTGGAAATCGTCGTAATCTCGGGAGAAACCCCGAGTCTCGACCGTGCAGCCGGTGGTGTTGGCCTTTGGGAAGAAGAAGAGGATTACCGCGCGACCCCGGTACGACCCGAGGGTTCGAGAGGAACCGTCGGGCAAGCGGAACGAGAAGTCCGGAGCCGTCTCCCCGACGCCCAACATGACGGGAGATGGCCAGTACGCTATTTCACGAGTCCGATGCGTTCGAGCTCCTCGCCGGTCAGCGGCGGTCGGGTCGTGTAGTCGAGCAGTTCATCGAAGCGTTCCGGACTGGGGAGAGGAACGACGGTGGTGACCACCCACGACCACGCCAGCACGAATTGAAGCGCCGCCTGCCCCAGAGTCCGGCGGCGACCCTCGGTAAGGAACCCGAGCCGTAGTACAGGGTCGAACTCCTCGTGGAGTCGACGCACGTCCACGGGACCCGTGGCCGGTCCCGGCAGGAGAGACTGCTCGGCAAAGCGACTCCCGTCGAGACGGCCTCCCGCGAAGGGGTCGTACGCGATCAACCCGGACCGGCGGCCGGCCCCCGCGGACTCGAACGCCGGGATGAGCTCCGTCTCGAGCAAGGACAACTCGCCGGTGACGAGGCCCGGGGAGCCCCCCGCCGCGTCCGTCGAGAGGTTTCCCGCACGCGGGAGCTCGGTCGCCCAAATGGCCGGTGCGGCCTCCTTCCCAAGGTCGTAGGTCAACGATGATTCGGAGGGGCCGGCGGTCGCCGTCTCGTCCCCCGCGAGCCACTCGATGACCCCGATGGGGACGGGAGCGAGACGACGTCGGCTCCCCTCGAGGGAGTCTCGAAGGGCGGTGTTGAGGTCAGGCATCGACGATCCCGCCACGTTCGAGCGCTCTCGGGCGAGCGAGCGGACGGACCGGGAAACGATGGCGCAGACCGAGGGATCCGAGGTTGGGAACGCCCGCGCCAAGAGACGCTCGGCCCGTTCGGGGAAACGCGCGCCCGAGACATCGAACGTGGTGACTCCGTGTTCACGAGCGCGATGCAGTAGGGCGACCGAACGGCTGTCCAATGAGGGGGGAGCGCTCGCGGGCGGGTCGAGCGAGAACGAGATCTCCGAGAACTCTCGGCGGCTCCCCGCCACCGTGCGTCGGGCCACGGACGGGCGCGCTCCAATCGACATCTTTGGTGCGGAGAGCCCACACGGTCGCCGGTACTCAAGAGTTCCTCCGAGGGGAAGCGTGGTAGCCCTTATCTCCGGCACACGGTACCGGGGCGATGGTCCCTTCTTCGACCTCTCGTCTCCCCCTCGCCGAGCGTCTTCGTCCCACACAGCTCGACGAGATGGTCGGCAACCCTAGGGCCCGCTACGAGCTTCGGTCGTGGGCCAATGAGTGGCAACAGGGCGGACCCCCCGCGAGGCGCGCGGTGGTCCTCTCCGGTCCTCCCGGTGTTGGCAAGACGACCGCCGCTCTCGCGCTCGCCACGGAGATGGGATGGACGCTCGTCGAAATGAACGCCTCCGACGCGCGCAATGAGACCGCGGTCGAACAGGTCGCTGGCCGTGCCTCCGTAAGCCACACGTTAGGGGAGATGCCCGGAGGAAAGGGTCCCCGACATGCCCTCATCCTCCTCGATGAGGCGGACTGCCTTACCGGCCGTCTGACCGAGACGGCACGTGCCCGCCCGGTCGCGCCTCCTCTTTCCGAGTTCCTGCGCGGAAGGTACGGCACCATCGAGTCGCTCAATGCCGCATGGGGGCTCGTGCCGAAGGGCAAACCGCGCGCCTTCGAGGATTGGAGCTCGGTCCCGAGGACCCCGGGCAACGCGGGCTGGGCCCGTCTCCCCACAGCTCGGCGCGACCTCGACGAGTGGCGGTCGGTCGGGCGCGCCCCCGACCTCTCCGACCGGGGGGGCCTCGGAGCGATCTCGCGTCTCGTCCGCTCGACGCGGCAGCCCATCGTCCTTACCGTGAACGACGACCGCTCACTGGTGCGGTACTCTCCGGTCTTCCGTACCGGGGTCCTCCGAGTGCGATTCTTCCCGGTTCGCGACGCCGAGCTCTCGACTTTCGTGGGCCACGTCGCGCGGCACGAGAGGATCGAGCTATATCCCGGTGCCCTCGATGCCATCGTGAAGCGCGCGCACGGGGATGTTCGGGCGGTCCTTAACGACCTGGACGCGGTCGCGCCGCTCGCGCCCGGGCCCTGGCAGCTCTCCGTGCTCGGGTTCCGGGACCTGCAGGCGGACTTCGTCGCTCTCACCGAGGACGCTTTGGGCCGACCTCGCTACTTCCGGAATGTCGAGATCCAGGACCGGCTCGACGCGACACCGGACGACCTTCTGCCGTGGATCGAAGAGAACCTCCCGCTGTTCGCCCCGGACGCAGGGCATCGCGATGCCGGGTACCGGGTCCTGGCCGTAGCCGAGCAGTTCCTGGCACGTGCGCGGAGGGCGAGGGTGTATGGGCTATGGAGCTACGCCTCGGAGCTCATGACCGGGGGGGTTTCGTTGGCCCTTCATGACCGGCCCACCGGAGGCGGTGGCGTTGCCTTTCCCCAGTTCCTGAGCGAGATGGGACGCTCCCGGGGCCTTCGCGCGACGCGGGATTCCCTTGCGAAGAAGTCGCGCCAACGGTTCCATCTGTCGATGGCCAAGAGCCGGGAGGTGGTACTTCCGTTCCTTGAGCGGATCTTCGCGGGGTCGACGGGCCGGGGAGGCCGGGCGGAACTGCGGCGGGTCGCAAGCGAGATCGCACGCGAGCTCGAGCTCACGCCGGAGGAGGTCGCCTTCTTGCTCGGCACGGAACCCGATTCCCGCGCGGTCGCGGAACTCCTAAAAGCTCCTGGTACCGCGGCACACGGAGCCAAGGTGGACGATGACGAACCACGCAATGCCGGGCGATCCCCCGTCGGGCCGGCCGACCGCTCGAAAGGGGTCCAGCGGCAGCTCGCGGAGTTTGGGAGCGGGTAACCCGACCGGGTCCGGTAGGGGGATCACCCCAGCCGAGAGTGCACCGAGATCGCTACGTTGCCTTTGAGAGCACCCGAGATCGGGCAGCCCTGGCCGGCCGCTTGAGCCGCCTGGTCGAACTCCGCCGCCGAGATTCCCGGTACGTCACCGGTGACCTCGATCTCCATCGTGGTCACCTTCCAGCCGTCACCGACCTTGTCGAATGTGGCGGTCGCTGAGACGTTCAACCGTTCGGGGGGCTTCTGAATACGGCCAAGGCCTGCGGAAAGTGCCATGCAGAAGCACGATGCCTGCGCGGCGGCGAGCAGCTCCTCTGGGCTCGTCTTGCCGCCGGGGGCCTCCGTTCGCGCCGCCCATGATACGGGCAGATCGTGGATCGCTCCGCTCGTTCCCTTGACGGTCCCGTGACCGTGGATGAGGTCGTGTTCCCAGACTGCCGTGGCGGTGCGCTTCGCTGCCATCGAGCGGCGGAGTTTACCCCCCGATTTAACCTCGCGCTTACGCCGCCGTCGGTCGTGGGCAACGCTTTCCGTGCGGGAGGACTTTCGAACGCATGGCCGTCGCGCTTCGCGACCTTCCCAAGTTCCTCGTTCTCGAGCCGGAGTCGACCATCCGGATGGAGATGCTCCTCGCGGCCCCGGCGTGCGAGATCGATGTCGAGCTCGACAACCCTCGCCCGGGTCGGTCGTTCGTCCTTCTGATCGGCCACAAGGGAGGACCGTACGTCCAGCGGGTCCGTCTCGCCGGCAAGGCCCGCATCTACTTCGATCCAGAGTCGCCGGGCGAGTACGTCCTGCTGGTGTCGAACCCTCAGGCCGAGCCCATCGTCCTGCGACTCCGGGCGCGGGACATCGGACCTAGGACCGGTTCGGCGCGAGCGGCTTTGCCAAGACCGAAGAGGAACTCGCGGCGGGCGAGACGACGTCCAAAGGTGTCGGCAAAGAGGGGTGCGCCCATTCGCCGGTCTTCCTCTTCTACTCCGTCGAAGCCGAAGTGACCAGCACCCTTCGGTGCGAACTCGAAGAGCGGAGGGTTGAAGGCCCCGCGTGCTTCCCCGAGGTCGAGGAAGCACGATGACCGCGATCCTGGTCTACGTCGCGGTATTCGTCACCATTTTCGCGCTGGTCGACCCGCTCGGGGCCTTGCCGTTCTTCGTCGCGCTGACCGAAGGGTTCTCCGCGGCCGACCGGGCGATCGTGATCCGTCGGGCGGTCCTCGTCCTCGGGTCGATCCTCGGGGTCTTCGCCGTCGTCGGAACGTTCCTCTTCGCGGCGTTCGGCTTGACGCTGGCCGCCTTCGAGATCGCCGGCGGCGTGCTTCTCTTCATCGTCGCGTACGACATGCTCCACGGGGAGGTCACTCGGACCAAGCTCACGACCGAGGACCGGGCCGAGGCGATCGAGCGCCGGGACGAGGTCGCGGTCGTTCCGCTCGGGATCCCGCTCCTCGCCGGCCCGGGTGCGATCTCGACGGTGATGATCTACGAAGGCAACGCCGGCAATGACCTGTTCATGGTCATCACGGTCTTTCTCGCGATCATCGTGACGACCGTGCTGACGTACTTCATCCTGCGCTACGGACAGACGATCATCCGGCGGCTCGGGAAGACGGGCATCATGGCGATGACACGGGTCCTCGGGCTGCTGCTCGCTGCGGTGGGCGTCCAGTTCGTGCTCAACGGCGTGATCGGCGCGTTCGGCCACCCGTAGCCGCCCGGGTCGCCTTTCGTTTCGCGCCTATCTTCGTGGACGTCGGCGTTCTCGCGCTCGACCGCGCCGGGCGCCGGGCACGGCTCAGCACGGCGCTCGAGGGACTTCGGGGATTACGGTTCTCTGCCCAGGCCTTCTCGCCCGCGCGGATCTCCGCCGGGAGGTCGTTCTCGGCGGGGGGGAACGGACACTCGAAGTCATCGGTGTACGCGCAGTACGGGTTGAACGCCCGGTTGAAATCGAGCTCGTACTCGTCCGTCTCGTTGAGCTCGAGCATGAGGTAGCGGCCCGCGCCATAGCTCTCACGGCCGCTCGTCAGGTCCCGAAACGGAAGGAATACGGAGGTCCCGACGCCCTCCCCCGCGTGGTAGAGCCGAAGTCGGAACGATTCGCCATCGAGCGAGAACGTCAGGTCGCCGATGTACCGCATAACGGCCTGGTTATCCCGGTTGGTCCGCAGGTAGGCCTCCTCGGGAGCAGGCCGCCGGACGAGGGTCGCCGAGACGACGAACTTTCGATCCGGGGCGAAGTACTGGAGGGAATGGAAAGGAACCCGCCCGACGATGAACGGGGACTCCGGGTCTCCGGCCATGAACCCGTCCTTCATCGAGCGTTCGGTATCGATCTCTTGCCTCCACGCGTCGTCGGATTCCATCGCCGTCGCGGAGCGGCCCGGGTCTTTAACGGTTCGCCTCGGCCTGCGAGGGCATCGCGCGGAAATCAAGGACCATCCGCTCGAGGTCGAAGTAGCGGTCGCCGCGTTTGATGGCCCCGGGAAAGTGACCGCAGGTCACGAAGCCGAACCTTCGGTAGAGCTCCTGCGCGCGGGTGTTGACGGCGAAGACCGAGAGGTAGACGAGCTCGAAGCGGGTCCGCGCGTCGGCCAGTGAGCGTTCGAGAAGGGCCGAGCCCACTCCCGTCCCGCGGTGGGAGCGACGAACCAGTATCCCGAGTTCGCCCAGGTGGGATTGCTCGGAGGTCGGTCCCGCGCCGGACCGTCCGATATTGCAGGACCCCACCGCGTGTCCGTCGACCTCCGCCACCCACGCCACCTTCTCTCCATCGAGCACCCGGCGGAACTCGCCCGCGAACCACTCGACCTCGTCCGAGAGCGATGGTCTCGCCCCGAACAGGGTGATCCCAATCGGCTCGCCGGAATCCCGTTCCTCATAGAGCTCGTAGTACGTCTCTCGCAGGTCCGCGAAGTCCTCCCATCGCAGCGGTCGGACCGTGACCGGGGACGCCGTCATGTGGACCGGCAGCGGAGCGGGGGGGGCCGGTCAGACGTAACCGAACTGTCGCTTCGCGAAATCGCTCATCCGGTCGGGGTTCCAGGGCGGGTCCCAAACCATCTCAACGGTAGCAGACTGAACGTTCGGCACTTTCTCGACCGCGAGCTTGACCTCTTCGGCCAGGATCCCGGCGACCG
>DATJVA010000040.1:0-29554 GCA_035502015.1 Thermoplasmata archaeon
GTCGAGGACCTCCTGTTTGTCGGAGAACGGGTCGCTCGGGATCTTCACGAGCTCCGACAGCATGTCCACCATCTGGCGCTTCATCGCATCCGTTCCCGGTAAACGTTCGACTGCGGACCCGCTGACGAACTCTTCCGCCGGAAGGCTCCGTCGTATCTTAACGGTGTGGTTCGGCGGGCGCGCGCGCCGCGACCGCCCGCGTCCGGACCAGGGCGCGGTGGAACCCTTCCGGAGACCCGACCGACCACCACTCTCCGACCCGGGGGCTCAGGACCAGGCTCGCGACCCTACCGCCGTCCGCGATCAGCGTCCGGATGCCGTCCGTGAGCTCGAGCTCCCGGGGGTGATGGGAACGTCGATACTTCTCGAGTGCGGCGAAGATCGAAGGGTGGAAGGCGTAGACGGCGGTGGCCGCCCAGTGCGACCTCGGATGCTGCGGTTTCTCGATCATCGCGTCCACGTCGAGCCGGGCGATCCCGTGGATCGACGGACCACGGTGGCCTTCGACCACGCCGTAGCGGCGAGGGTCGGCGACCCTGCGGACGAGCAAGACCGCGTCGAGACCGTCGCGCTCGAGGAGGGCCGCCATTGCCCGCAGGACCGCTCCTCGGTGGGGTTCGACCAGCACCGCGTCGCCGGCGTGGAGGAGGAATCGCTGGCCTCCAACCGAGTCGCGCGCCCGAAGCACGGCGTCGCCGAACCCTTTCGGCCGGTCCTGCACAGCGAACGAGATGCGAAGTCGCTGGAGCGTATCGTACAACCGTAGCGTCTCGGTCAGCCTCTCGCCGTGGTCGCGATGGCGGCGGAGGAACGCAGGATCGACCGAGAAGTAGCTGCGGACCGCGTCGGCGTCCCTCGCCTGATGGACGATCGTGAGGTGGAACGCGCCGGCCGCGACCAGGGACTCGACCACGAGGTGGGCGACCGGTTTCAATACGGCCGAGCCATTGCCGCCGCGGTCGAAGAGCGGGAGGAACTCCTTCCGGAGCCCCCGACTCCACGGGAGCATCCGGGTGCCCTCGCCGGCGAGGGTAACGACGGCCTCCATCGTTCCGTTCAAGCGGTCGGCCCCTCGGAGGGCGCCGGCTCAACCGGGCCGGGCGGAGGCGCGGACGGTGCCGTTGCGTGCCGCGAGGCGATCGCGGGGCCACTATCCACCGACCGCCACTGGACCGTCGGCTGGACGACGTACCGCCGGGCTTCGAGGCGACGGCGGAAATGTTTGAGGTCGTGGAAGATCTCCCGGATCACCTCTTCGAGCTCGCGCGTGCGCTTGTAGCCCAGCGTGTAGAGGCGTTCGTGGATCGGGTTGTAGTAGTGTTGCTCCGCCTCGACCCTCGGGTCGGGGGGGTGCTCGATGGTGGGCGAGAGACCGAACTCCCGCGCCACGCGAGCGGTCGTCTCGGCGAGCTCGTTCACCGAGTACGCCGCGTCAAACTGGTTGAAGACCCGGTATTCCCCCGTCTGGGCCGGGTTCTCGACCGCGAGGCGGAGCGACTGCATCGAGTCTTCGAGCGCGATGAAGCCGCGACGTTGCTCGCCCTTCCCGTACGGAGTGATCGGGAGGCCGAGCACCGCCTGTGCGATGAACCGGTTGAGCGCGGTGCCCCACGTCTCGTCGAAATCGAACCGGGTGAGGAGCCGTCGGTCGGTCATTTCAGGGGTCCGGATCCCGTAGATGACTCCCTGCATGACGTCGGTGGCGGCGACCCCGAAGATCTTCGAGGCGAACAACACGTCGCCCGAGTCGAAGACCTTGCTCCAGTGATACCACGACCCCGCCTGGCGGGGAAACGGCAGGTAGTCCTTTCGTCCGCGGAACTCCGTCTCGAAGAACCCCTCGGGGATGTCGGTGTTCGGGGTCCCGTATTCGCCCATCGTGCCCATCTTGACGAGGTGGGTCTTTGGGCATGTGTCGCGGATCGCGTAGAGAAGGTGAAGGGTCCCGGTGATGTTCTCGACCTGGGTCGCGACCGCGTGATGGACGTCGATCATCGAGTACGGGGCGCTGCGCTGCTCGGCCAGATGCACGATCGCGTCCGGCTTCTCGGCGTCGAGGACGTGGTGGACGAACTCGTAGTTGCCGAGGTCGCCCCGATAGAAACCGAGCTCCTTTCCGAGGAGAGCCCGCACCGCCTTCTGTCGGTTCGGGAACGACGGGATCGGCACCGCCGACCACGAGCCGACCTCGGACACCCGACGGCGGGTGACGAAGTTGTCGACCCCGAGCACTTGGTGGCCCCTCGAGAGGAGGTGAATCGCGAGCGGCCAGCCGGAGTAGCCATCGATGCCGGTGATGAGTACCTTCATGGCGTCGACCGTACCATGCACGAGCCCGGTTTAAAAGCCGAACGGCCAAAACCGACCTAGGCCCAAACCGCATAAACGCGGGCGCGGTGAACCTTCTCCGGAACCCTCACTGGGGCCGGGTCGCATGGCCGCCATCGACGTCCGAATCATCGACACCCGCGACGAGCCGCTCAAGGGGGCGATGATGGTGGTCGGGTTCCCCACCCACGGCCTGGTCGGTTCGGTCGCCGCGTCGTACCTCGTGCACTCTCTCGACATGACGCTCGTCGCGTACATGACGAGCGAGGAGTTCCCGCCGACCGTGATCATGGAGGAAGGGGTGGTCAACGCCCCCGTCCGATTCTACGCGAGCAAGGTCGTCTGCGGCGTCGACCGGTCGTGCGACCAGTTGCTCGTCGTGCTCTCGGACATCCAGCCCCCGCCGTCGATGCTCAACGCGATCGGTCGAGCGCTCCTCGATTGGGCGGACGGCAAGGGGATCCAGCTCGTGGTCGCGGTCGAAGGTCAGCCGATCGAGGGCGAGTCCCGCGGGGACGCGCGCGTGGTCGCCATGGCGAACCGGGCCGCCGCCCCGCTTCTCGAGAAGTACCGGTTCGACGCGGCGAGCGGGGTCGTGACGGGACTCTCTGGCGGTTTGCTCCTGGGCGCGATCGCGAGGACCACCCCGGTGCTCTGCCTCGTGGCCCAGGCGCACAAGGACTATCCCGACGCGCGCGCCGCGGCGAAGGTGATCGAAACGATCAACCCGCTCGTGCCTCTCCTCGTGCTCGACACGAAGCCGCTCCGGGACAAGGCCCGGCAGATCGAGTCCGAGGTCCGCAAGACGCTCCAGCAGACCCGCGAATCGATGGCGAGCATGCGGCACGCGGAGCCGCAAGGGCCAGGTGAGATGTATCGCTGATTCCGCGATAGGTCCGCCGACCAGCCCGCCCTCGGAGCCGCGTCCCGCGGTGACGCTCCGGGAGTTCCGCCCGACGGACCTTCCGTTCGTCGGCGCGATCGTCGCCGAGGCGCTCCACGAACACTACGACCCGTCGCTGTACACGTCCCTCTCCACAGAGTGGCCCTCCGGGTTCCTCGTCGCCGCGGACGCGTCGGAGGTCCCCGTCGGATTCCTTCTCGGGGTGCACCAGGTCGAAGGTGAAGCGCGGGTCCTGATGTTCGCGGTCGAGCGCCACCAGCGCGCGCAAGGGGTCGGCACGTTGCTCATGTCGACGTTCCTCGAGCGGTGTCGCGCGCGGGGATTCCGGCGCGTGACCCTCGAGGTCCGCGTGTCGAACGCGACGGCGATCCGATTCTATACGCGCTACCAGTTCTCGGTCGTCGACCTCTTGCGGTCGTACTACTCCGACGGGGAGAACGGCTACCAGATGGCTCGCGACCTTCGCTGATGCCGCATCCGCTCGACCCGCAGCCTTCAAAACCTCCCCTCTAGGTGCCCCCCACCTATGCCAACCAGTTGGCCCACCGCGAGCGACCTCATGACCGCTCGACCGGTGACGCTCCCGCACGACGCTCCGATCTCGAAGGCGCTCGGCCTGATGCGCGGGCGTCGCGTCCACGAGATCCCCGTCCTGCGCAACAGTCGATTGATCGGCATGATCACGATCGATTCGATCGCCCGGCGGGGCCGCTGGTCGCTCACGACGAAGGTCGAGCACCTCCTCGTCCTTCCCCCGCTCATCCTCCCGACCACGACGTTCTCGGAGGTCGCCGAGCAGCTCCTGTCCACCGGTCTGCGGGGGGCCCCGGTCGTGGGCCACCGTGGCGAGCTCCTGGGGGTGATCGGTCGCACCGACCTCGTCGAGGCGATGCCGGGTCTCAGCGCCTTCCGCCCGTCCGACGGGCCCACCGTCGAACAGGTCGCCCGTGCGGTCGGCGAGGTGGTCCACGAGGACGACCAGTGCCGGAACCTGATCGCGCATCTTCGCGTGCTGGAAGAGCACCCGCTGCCCGTCGTCGACCGCAAGGGACGGGTCGTCGGCGCGGTGGGTCTCTCCGACCTGAGCGAAGTGCTCTGGCGACCGACCATCGGCGGCAAGCGCGACGCGCGGGCGAACCGTTCGGCGCTCGAGGTGAAGGTCGGGTCGATCATGCGCTCACCGGCCATCACCATCCCCCTCGGCGCGAGCGCGATCGACGCGGCCCGGACGATGGCCCGAGAGAAGGTCTCGAGCGTCTTTGTCGTCGAGGAAGGCCGGCCGACGCGCGTCGTCGGCCAGGCGGACCTCCTCAGCTTCGCCATCTCTCGCGCCCGGCCCGGTTCCGCCCAGGGAGGGATCGAGAACGTCTACGTCGAGATCACCGGGCTCCGTGGCTCGGTCGACCCCGGACTCCTCGCGGAGATCGACGGAGGGGTCGCGAAGGGCCTCAAGCGGATCGCTCGATATGTCCGGCCCACGCTACTGACGCTGCACTTCGCCCCTCAGGGGACCCACCGCACGAACGACCTCACCGTCGAGGCCCGCCTCTTCACGGAACAGGGCCGGATCTTCTACGCGTCCCACACCGGCTGGAACCTGATGGCCGGCGTCGTCGGGCTCCTGGACGACCTCACGGTCCAGACGCGCCGGGCGAGCGAAGCGCCCCGGGGTCGGGGGCGGCGCCGCGGGCTGCCGCCCGAGATGGAAGATGCCGCGACCGAAGACCCGGACCTGGAAGCCAAGCTCCGGGCGGTCTCCGGGGACGACGACGAAGAGTAGGGGGAACGGACCATGATCCCGGGCGGACCGAGGAACTCGCGCCAGATGGAGCTGATGATGCGACGGATGGGGATGACGACCGAGGAGGTCCCCGACGTCCAGGAAGTGATCGTCCGGACGAGGTCGAAAGAGCACGTCTTTCGCTCGCCCGAGGTGACGATCCTCACCGTCCAGGGGGTGCGCACCTACCAGGTGGTCGGAAAGCCCGAGATCCGGCCCATCTCTGGTGCCGGCCCGGCGACCGGTCCCGCTGCTCCCTCGCCCGCCCCCGCGGCTCCCACCGGACCCCCCGAGGAGGACGTCCGACTCGTGATGGAGCAGGCGAACGTTTCTCGCGAAGAGGCGATCGAGGCCCTCTTCCAGGCGAAGGGCCAGCCGGCCGAGGCGATCCTCCAGATCCTTTCCCGGTCTCGGTAGTGTCCGACGTCGCCGGACCGATCGCGCAGGAGTGCGTCGAGGGCTACCTGTTCACGGCCCCTCCGATCGAGCTCCTCCTGTTCCGGCGACCGCCGGCCCGGGGCCGCTTCTGGGTACCGGTGAGCGGCAAGGTCGACCCGACGGACCGGGACTTTCCGTCCGCGCTGTGCCGGGAGGTCGAGGAGGAGACCGGCCTTCGTCTTGACCCGTCCGAGCTCCTTGACCTGGACTGGCATGTGCCGTTCCGGGCGGACAACGGCGAGACCTGGCGCCTCCACGCGTTCGCCGTCCGGGTGCCGCGGTCGTTCGTTCCGCGGCTGAGCTCAGAGCACGACGCGGCCGAGTGGGTCTCGTCCGAGGAGGCGGTCCGGCGCCTTCACTTCGAGGACAACCGAGCGGCGGTCGAACGGCTCGAACGAAGGATCACGGACGCGCAGGGTGCGTCCTCGTCCGGCCGGTGAGGTTTCCCGCTCACGGCGCGGGTGGCGGAGGAGCGGGCGCGGCCGTCGGGCCCGGTGGGGGATGGCGGCGACGCGCCACGAAGAAGATGACCAGGAGCGCCGCCCCGATCGCGGCGGCGACCCCGCCAACGATCTCTTCCGTCCCTAGGCCCGAGGAGTTCGAGGAGTTCGTCGGACCGCCCGGCGAGGAAGCGTTCACCGTGAGAGTGGCCGTCGCGCTGGCCTTTCCCCCGACGGAATCGCTGACGTTCACGAGGACGGAGAAGCTCCCCGTGACGGTGGGCGTGCACGACCACGTCGAGCTGTTCTGGGTCACGCAACCTGTCGGAAGCCCGGAGTAAAGGTAGGAGAAGGGAGGAGTGCCGCCCGAGGCGGTCGCAGTCAGCGTCGTGGAGTTCCGGAGCGTGATGCTGGTCGGGTCCACGGTCAGCCGAACCGAGAGGGGGGTCGTCCCCTGCGAGAACGACACCTCCTGTTCGGCGGGCCCACCGTGGACGTGGACCGAGCCCGAGGTTACGTTCGCCGAGTAGCCGGCGACCGACCCCACGGTGAACGACCAGGTGCCGTTCGGGTCGAGGAAACCGATGGAGGTGGTCGTGGAACTGTTCGTCACGCCATGGAAGGTAACGCTCCACAGCGTGGACCCCGGAAGGCCCGTCTCGACGAAGGTCACCGGATAAACGGAGCTGACCGGGGAGAACTCAAGGTCGACGACGACGGCGCTCGACGTGACGGTCACCATCCCGCCCGTGACGTTCGCGATGTATCCGGTGAACACCCCGACCGTGAAGGGGTAGCTGCCCGCGGTCTCCGTAAAGCCGACCGTGTTCGTGGTCGAGTGGTTCTGAACGGAGTTCAGGGTCACGTTCCATAGGGAACCCGGCGGGAGTCCCACTTCGACGAACGAGACCCCATACTGGTCGGCCGTGAAGCCGATGTAGACCGTCGTCGCGCTGGTCGTGACATCCACGGTCCCCGACGTGACGTTCGCCGTGTAGCCGGGAACGGCCCCGACCAAGAACGGCAGGCTCCCGGTCTCGTCCAGGAAATCGATCGACGCTGGTGCGGTGGCGGTCTGCAGGACGCCGTTCAGGGTCACACTCCAGGACGTGCCCTGAGGGAGGCCGGTCTCGACGAAATCGACCGGGTACGTCGGAGAACTGGCCGTGCCCAACGCATAGAGCGCGTCCCCCGTCGAGTCATCGACGTACAGCTCGCCGTTCGCGGGGTCGTAGTCCAACCCCTGAACGTAGTAGCCTCCTCCGCCGCCGAGGAAGAGGGGGCTGCCGGAGAGCGTCGCGTACGTCGAAACGTTGAACGCTTCGACGTCGTTCGTGAAGTACTCGGCGTTGTAGATCGAGTCCGTCCCACCGTCGTAGGCGAGAAGATACGCTCCGCCGAGCGACACGGAGCGCACGACGGAGTTCGTCGTGTCGTTGATGACGCTCACGTTGCCGGAGCCTTCGTTCGCCACGAAGAGCGTGTTGTTCTCGGAGTCGAACACGATCGAGGTCGGACTGCTGCCGACGGGGATCGAGCGGAGGTTGGTGTGGTTCTGGGCGCCCCAGACCGTCACGTTGCCACCGGTGCGGTCGGCGACGTAGACCTCGTTGTTGTGAGGGTCGTAGGCGACCGCGGAGAGGATGTCGTAGTTCTTGACCGTCAGGCTCGCGGCGAGGACGGTGTTGGTCGCCGTGTCGATGATCGTGACGTTGCCGTTGTAATCCTCAGCAACGAAGAGCAGCTGGCTCGCGTTGTCGTAGGCCATCCCGACGGGATACAGGCCCACCGGGATCCGCGTAAGGAAGGCGTGGGTCGGACCGTACACGTCCACCGCCTCTTCCGTCGGGTCGGTCGCGTAGATGTCTCCGTTGGCTCCATCGTAGACAACGGGGGCGGGAGTTGACGTCGACGTGGGGTGCGGACCCCCCGACTCCACACCCAAGACGAGGCCCGACGCCGTGTTGATCCGATAGATGTCGTTGCCGGCGTTGTCGACCGTGTAGACCGTCTTCTCGGCGGAATCGTACGCCAGCCCGGTGGGAGCCACCCAGAGCGGAACGGAGGCGATGGGGAGGCCCGTCGAATTGCCGAGGACCGTGACGTTCGGTTCGAGGGTCGAGGTGCCCAGGTTGACCACGTAGGCGTTCCCGGTGCCCGGGTCCACGGCGATTCCCATCGGTCCATCGTTAGTGGAATCGTTCTCGATCGAACGTCCGGTCGCCCCACTGATGACGGTGACGTTCCCGATTCCGCCCGGCCCTCCGTCGAACGCGGAGACGAAGACGTCGCCGTCCCCCGGGTCGTAGGCGATGGCGGAGTAGGCGGATCCCGGACCGATAGAGTCGGTTCGATCGACCGTGTCGCTCGGTTGCGAGATGATGGTCACGACGCTCGTGGCGGCGGCGACGAAGAGGGAGTCCGACCCCTCGTCAAAAGCGAACGATTCCGCGGCATTCCCTACCGTGATCGTCGACGCGCTCGAAGGTGGGCTCGTCGCCGAAAACACCGCCACGTAGCCCGTCCCTCCCGTGTAGTCGAGCACGTCCACGAGGTCGTCCACGGTGTCGAGCGTGAGAAGCAGCGGGTCGGATCCCACCCCGACGGACGAGGAAACGGTGTTGGTGCTCGGGTCGATCACCGACACGTTGGAGGAGCCATAGTTGGTGACGAACACCCGGTCGCTCGCCGCATCATAGATCACGGAGAGCGGGTTCGCGCCCACCGGGATCGTGGCGACCGACTGGTTGTTGGTCCCCGAGAACACCGAGACCTGGTCCGTGCCGTAGTCGGCCACGTAGAGGTCGTGGTTCCTCCCATCATACGCAACTCCGCGCGGTCCGCCTCCCGTCGCAACGGAGCCGCTCACGGATTCGGTGGCTCCGTTGATGATCGTCACGTTGTTGGACGCCGCGTTGGTGGCGTACAGATAGCCGGTCAGGGTGTCGACCGCGATCGACGGGACGAAGAACGACGGCTGATTGTCGACCGACGAGACGATGTTTGCGACGTCCGTGAAGGTCGTGGCATTGACCACGGAGATGTCACCCACGATGTTCCCCCGGATGTAGATGTTCCCGTTCACGGGGTCGTAGACCGGGATCTCGGGTTGATCCTGCACCCCGATCACCGCGCTTCCGGAGTAGTACTGGTTCGAGGCCAGGTCCAGGGTCGAGATGACCGACCCGATGCTCGAGACCGCACCATGCGCGTTCGCGGATCCCGTGGAAGGGCTCGGAATGGTTGACACGTGGACCCCCGGTCCATCAGACCGCGGAGCCCCTGCGCCATTGGCCGGTGCAAACGAGTGGAAAGATTGGGGGACCCCCACGCTCGAACCGAGGAGGACAACGATGGTCGCGAGGAGCAGAAGCTCGCGGCTCCACGTGAGGCTACCGCGGGGGGAATGAGCCATGCCTCGACCTACGCTCCTCCCCGACGTGCCCCACCCCCCACCGACCTCCCCTCCTAAAACCATCGGCCCGTCGTTTTCGGTCGATTCTGGGGGGCACGCGCGGCCTCCTCGCGACCGCGATTGGGGAGTCGAAGCCGCGGCTCATGCTCGCGGTGGCTCGCGGGCCGCTTTGGGTCCCACGCTCCCCCAAACGTTTAGGCCATTCTTCCGGTAGGAAATCAATGGCGGAAACCGTCTCCGGGGGGGACGCCTCGGTCCCTCTGGCCCGTGTCTTTCCGGGGGTCGGGCCCGAACTTACGGAGGCGATCCGGGACGCGCGACCGAGGCGGGTCATCCTCCAGGTCCCCGCCGGTCTGGTGCGCAACGCGCACGAACTGGCCGCGCGCTTACGCGAGACGACGGGCGCCGCGGTCGACCTCGCGACGCGCCCGTGCTTCGGTGCATGCGACGTGCCCACGGAGGCCGAGGCGCGCCACGCGGACCTCGCGGTCGTCCTCGGCCACGCCCCGATCCCGAACATGCCGCTCTCGCGGCGTACCTTCTTCGTGGAGATGCGGGAGCCGGGCGGTGACCCCACTGAGCTCGCCCGCGTCGTCGACGGGGCCGGAGTTCCTCGGCGGCTCGGGCTCGTGTCCTCGGTCCAGCATCTCGGCCTTGTGGCTCCTCTCACGGCGGAGCTTGCCGAGCGGGGGTACGAGGTCCGGGTCGGGACCGGAGACCGACGTCTCGCCTACCCGGCGCAGGCGCTCGGCTGCAACTACACCGGCGCGGAAGCCGTGGCGAAGGACGTCGAAGCGTTCCTGTTCCTCGGGACCGGCCGCTTTCATCCGATCGGCCTCGCGTTCGCGGTCGACCGGCCGGTGTACGCGCTCGACCCGCTCCAGGCCACCCTCGAGCCGCCGATCGACCGCTCGGCTCTGATACGGAAACGTCAGCTGATGGTCGCCGGGGTGCGCGACGCGCGCCGGTGGGGCATCCTCGTCTCGACGTTCGCCGGCCAGAATCGGAGCCCGACGGCGCTCGCCCTTCAAGCACGGGCCCTCGCCCGGGGGCGAGAAGCGGAGATCCTCCTGTTCGACCGCCTGGACGGCAGGGACCTCGAGGGTCGCGCGTTCGACGCCTACGTCTGCACGGCGTGCCCGCGGATCGCGCTCGACGACGGGGAGAACTACCCGAAACCGATGCTGACCCCCCCCGAGTTCCTCATGGCGCTCGGCGAGCTTCCGCTCGAGCCGTACCGGTTCGACACGTACCATTGAGCGCCGCAACCCGAAAGAGGCCGTAGAGCGGTCGGCCCTCCCGTGCACGTTCCCTGGGCGGTCGCCGCGGTACTCTGGTTCGTCGGAGTCACCCTGGTGGTCGTCAGTGTCGTGCAGGGTGGCGCGACCGTCTCGTTGGTCCTCATCATCCCGGTGGTCTCTGGGTCGTCGGCCACCTTCGTTGCGGGAGTCGCGCTGGTCATCGCGGGTTTCGTCGCGCTACTGTTCGCGTTCTCAGGTACGTGGCCGTCAGAGGAAGCGCCATTGGGGCCGGACGCACACGGGACGTCGTCCGGGAAAGCGTCCGGTGGCGCGGGAGGATTCGTGCTGATCGGTCCGGTGCCGATCCTCTTCGGGTCCTGGCGTGGGATCTCGCGGCGGGACCGCTGGCTGCTCGCTCTGGTCGGAGCCGTGGTCCTTATCGTCGTTTTGCTCGCAGCCGTGCGGTTCCTGCGATAGGAGCTCGCGCGGCGGAGTGGGCCGACTCTAGGAACATCCGGTGAATACGCGCATCCCCCGAGAGCTCCGGGTGGAACGCGAGTCCCCAGATCGCCCCGGCGCGGACACCGACCACCTCGCCCCCCCGCCAGGCGAACGCCGTCGCATCGGCGCCGACGGAGTGAATCCGGGGCGACCGGATGAAGACACCGGGGAACGGGTCGCCCGAGAGTCCCTCGACTCGGACCGGCGCCTCGAACGACTCTCCCTGGCTGCCGTAGTCGTTCCGGCGGACCTGGACGTCGAGAAGGCCGAACGTCGGAGGGTCCAACCCGGAGAGCCCGGGCACGAGCTCCTTTGCGAGCAGGATGAGGCCAGCGCAAGTGGCGAGGACCGGGAGCCCGTTCTTGATCCGCTCCCCAAGCGGGTTCCACAGTCCGCTCTGGACGAGCAACCGGGCGATGGTGGTCGACTCGCCGCCCGGCATGAACAGCGCTCCAACCTCGGCAAGCTCGGCGGGTTTGCGGACCGGCACGACGTCGTCGCCGTGAAGGACCGCGCCGAGGGCTGCGAGATGCTCGGGTACGTCGCCCTGCAACGCCAGAACACCGACCTTCATTTCCCCGCTCGGAGCTCCTCGATGATCGCTTTGGCCCGGTCGAACCGTACCTGATGGTCCTTCACCAGTCTCTCGACGACCCGGTCGACCTCGTCGGGTCGAGCCCCGGCGCTCACGGCGAGATTGCGGGCATGGAGCTCCATGTGGCCGCGCTGGATCCCCTCGGTCGCGAGCGCGCGAAGCGCCGCGAAGTTCTGGGCCAGGCCGACGGCCGCGAGCACCTCGCCGAGTTCGCGGGCCGACTTGACGCCGAGTACCTTGACATTCGCCTTCGCCGTCGGGTGGACCGCGGTCGCCCCACCGATCAGACCGACCGGGGCCGGGATCTCGATCGTCCCGACCAGGTTCCCGTCCTTGTCCTTCTCGTAGGTGGTGAGGGGTCGCACGACCGCGCCCGAGTCCGCGGCCTTCCATGCGGCGTACGTATGCGCGCCGCTCTCGATGGCACGGAAGTCGTTGCCCGTCGCGACCACGACCGCGGAGATTCCGTTCATGATCCCCTTGTTGTGGGTCGCGCACCGGAACGGGTCGGCGAGCGCGAACGCGTACGCGTCAAGAATCGCATCCACCACCTCGGGTCCGGACGCGCTCTCGGTCTTGAGAAGTTCGGCCGGGAACGTCGCGTGCGCCCGGGCGAGCCGGTGCACCGCGAGGTTCGAGATGATCCGGAGCACCACACGGCCGCCCGTGAGACGCGCGAACTCCGGGGCGAGCGCCTCGCACATCGTATTGACCGCGTTCATCCCGCCCGCATCTCGGGCATCGACCAGCAGGTGCGCGATGAGCATCGTCCCACGGGTCGATGGCACGATGCGGACCTCGAGTTCCTTGGCGCCTCCCCCGAACTTCACGAGAACCGGGTCCTTCGCGTTGGCCGCCTCGAGGAGTTCGTCGCGATGGTGAAGGAGCCGGAGGCGCGCGGCGGCGGGGTCGGGCACGTCGAGGATCTGGACCTGGCCGATCATCACCGGGGGCGTCGTTTGCGCGAGGAAGCCTCCGGCAGCGCGGGCTACCTTGGCGGCATTGGACGCCGCGGCGACCACGCTCGGCTCCTCGATCGCCATCGGGACGAGGTAGTCCCGACCGTTGATCCGGAAGTTCGTGGCGACCCCGAGCGGAAGCGGCATCACCCCGACGACGTTCTCGATCATCCGGTCGATCAGATTGGGGTCGACGCCCGGAGGGAACTCGAACGCCCGGGCCTCCTCCTCGGTAAGCCCGGCCCACTCCCGGACGAACGCGCGCCGCTCGGCGATGCTGCGCTTGTAGAAGCCGGGGATCTCGGACGAACGGTCCATCCGCTACTCCTTCGCCTCCGCCGCCGAGGACGGGGTCGGTACCGGTGAACGGGACCGCGCGACAAGCACTTTAGCGGGGCGGAGCAGGCCGCCGTAGAACCGGTACCCCTGCTGGACCACTTCGGCCACCGAGCCGTCCGGGTGCTCCTCCGTGGCGGCCACCTCTCCGACCGCCTCGGCCTCCTCGGCCCGGAACGGGCCGCCGGGGGTGGCGACCGGTTCGACGCCCTCGTGCTTCAGGAACTTCGTCCACTCGTGGTCGAGGAGGTCGAGCCCCTTCCGCGTCGGGTCGGACGCCGGGAGGTGCGCGAACGCTTCGCGTGCGACGCGGAACGCCTCGATGATCGGGAGCAGCTCCCGAACGAGGGCCGCGCGGGCCTGCCGGGAGATCGCCTCGCGGTCCCGCTCGACCCTGCGGCGGAAGTTGTCGAAGTCGGCCATGAGGTACTTGTAGCGGGTCGCCCAGTCCTCCGTCGGCTCGGTCGGGTTCTCGACCGGCGACTTGGGTGCCTCCCCACCGTCGGGGCGGGGGGGCGTGGGGACCTCGGTGGTCTCGTCGGGCATGCGGGCCGGTCGGTCTCAGAGAAGATGGGCCTAATAGGCCTTGGCCCGGGGGGCAGAAGCGGCGGTTTCTAGGGGGTCGCGGGGGTCGTCCCGCAGCCGATTTCCGGGGGGCTCCTTTCGAGGTCAATTCCACCGAAACCCAAGCGTTATAACGCATGTCCGGCTCGCTAAAATTGGGTCAATTTCCCCCCGAATTTCCGATGGCGCAGCAGGCGGTCAACGGTCCCGTGTACGACGCGAGTTCCATCCAGGTACTCGAGGGTCTTTCCGCGGTCCGACGGCGCCCCGGAATGTACATTGGATCGACCGACGCACGGGGCCTCCACCATCTGGTGAACGAAGTCATCGACAACGCGATCGACGAGGTGCTCGCCGGCGCCTGCACGGAGATCGACGTGACACTGCACACCGACGGTTCGTGCTCGGTGCGGGACAACGGCCGTGGGATCCCCGTCGAGATCCATCCCAAGTACAATCGCCCGGCGCTCGAGATCGTGATGACGGTCCTGCACGCCGGGTCGAAGTTCGACCGGAACACCTACAAGGTGTCGGGCGGGCTCCATGGGGTGGGGGTTCACGTCGTGAACGCCCTTTCCGAGTGGTTCGAGGTCCGGGTGTTCCGGGACGGCCACGAGTACTTCCAGCGGTACGAGCGCGGCGCTCCGGTCGCACCGCTCAAGGTCGTCGGGAAGTCGGATGCGACCGGCACCGACGCCCGGTTCAAGCCCGACGCGACGGTCTTCGAGACGACGACCTTCGACAAGGAGACGGTCACCCGACGGCTGAAGGAGCTCTCGTTCCTGAGCGCCGGGGTCGCGATCCACTTCACCGACGAGCGTGACGGGTCCCAGGAGACGTTCCACCACGCCGGTGGGATCACCGAGTTCGTCGAGGACCTCAACACGGGGTCCAACGTGCTGTTCTCCCCACCGATCTCGTTCCACGCGAAGCGCGACACGACCGACATCGAGGTCGCGATCCAGTACAACGACGGCTACAACGAGACCGGCCTCGCGTTCGTGAACAACATCAACACTCCCGACGGCGGCACCCACGTGATGGGGATGCGTTCGGCGCTCACCCGCACGCTCAACGACTACGCGCGAAAGCGCGGTTTCGTCAAGGGCGACAAGGAGGGGCTCACGGGCGAGGACGTCCGCGAGGGTCTTACGTCGGTCCTCTCGGTGAAGGTGCTCGAGCCCCAGTTCGAGGGGCAGACGAAGGCCCGCCTCGGCAACTCGGAAGTGAAGGGGCAGGTCGAGAGCGCCGTCAACGAGAAGCTCGCCGAGTACCTCGAAGAGCACCCGGCGGTCGGGCAGGCGCTGATTTCGAAGGCGGTCCAGGCGTCCCAGGCCCGCGAGGCGGCCCGAAAGGCGCGGGAGCTGACCCGGAGGAAGGGGCTGCTCGATGGCGGAGGACTCCCCGGCAAGCTCGCCGACTGTCACTCCCATGACCCGGCCGAGTGCGAGCTGTTCCTCGTGGAGGGGGACAGCGCCGGCGGGACCGCGAAGCAGGGCCGGGACCGCGAGTTCCAGGCGGTCCTACCGCTCCGCGGCAAGATCCTGAACGTCGAGAAGGCCCGCCTCGACAAGATGCTCCAGAACGAGGCGATCCGCGCGCTGATCACCGCCATCGGGATCGGTATCGGTGACGAGCAGGACATGAGCCGCCTGCGCTACCACAAGGTGATCCTGATGACGGACGCCGATGTCGACGGCTCGCACATCCGCACGCTCCTCCTGACGCTCTTCTACCGGAAGATGCCGGCCCTCATCACGGACGGGCACGTCTACATCGCCCAGGCTCCGCTCTACCGGGTCCAGAAGGGGGCCCGCATCCAGTACGCGTACTCCGACGACGAGCGCGACAAGATGGTCGCCGAACTGGGCGGGATGAAGGGCGTCACGATCAACCGCTACAAGGGACTCGGCGAGATGACCGCCGAGCAGCTCGCGGAGACGACGATGCGACGCGGCGCGCGAACGCTCCTCAAGGTGACGGTCGAGGACGCCGGGCGCGCGAACACCCTGTTCCAGATCCTGATGGGCGAAGAGGTCGACCCTCGTCGCCAGTACATCCAGGAGCACGCGGTCGAAGTGACCAACCTCGACATCTAGGCGCCCTGCGCGCCGCAGGGTGGCCCCCCGTTCCTAGAGGTGCCGCTCGATGTCCTTCTCGAGCCTTCGAGCGTCCGCTTCGAGGTGCTCGACCTCCTCGCGCCAGAACCGGCGGACCACGGGCCCGACCGCGAAGAGAAGGGTCGAGACGACCGAACCGACCGAGATGAACGCCATGACCGCGGCGAAGATCTTGGCCCCGTTCGAGGTGAGCGTGATCGGCGGCCCCTGGCCGGTCGCGAGCATGCTCTCGAAGTAGAACGCATTGACGAGGGAGAGTCCGGCGACCAGCTCGAACCCGACGGTCCCGATGACGAGGATCACTCCGATCCCGACGAGGGCCCAGATCAATCGACGAACCGCGGTGCGCGTCAGCCGGTGGTGGGCGGGAGGCGACATCTCGGCGTCATCCTCGCCGGTTCGTTAAAGGGTATGGACGGAGTCGCCGCATCCCCGGCGCTCCGGCCGTGCCCGAAGGAACGGATTTAACAGGGGACCGAGTCCCCGCCCGCGTGAACCCGGGTCGCTCCCCCCGTTCGCTTGTGCTCCGCGGCGGTCTCCTCGTCACCCAGGACCCGGAACGCCGCGTGGTCCGCGGCGACCTCCGAATCGAGGACGGCCGGATCACTTCGGTCGGGAGCCGTGCGGAGGCGGCCGAGGAGGAGATCGACGCTTCGGGTTTCGCGCTCGTTCCGGGGTTCGTGAACACCCACACGCACGTCGCCATGAGCCTTCTCCGGGGCATCGCGGACGACCGTGAGCTCGCCGGATTCCTCGAGACGCTGTTCGCGGTCGACGCGCACCGGACCGAGGCGGACGTCGAGGTCGGGGCCCGCGCCGGGATCGCCGAGATGCTCCTTTCGGGGACGACCTCGTTCCTGGACCTCTACTACTTCGAGGACGCGGTGGCTCGCGCGGTGGAGTCGCTTGGCGTCCGGGGCTTCCTCGGCTGGGCCGTCCTCGACCCGGAGCTGACGACGCAAAAGGGGGTCCCGGTCGAGAACGCCCGCGCGTTCATCGGGCGCTGGAAGGACCGTCCGCGGGTCAGCCCTCTCGTGGCCCCCCAAGGCGTCTACGTCTGCGGCAAAGAGACCTGGCTCGCCGCGCGAGACGTCGCCGAGCGTGCGGGAACGCTCGTCCACTACCACCTCTCAGAGACGCGCAAGGAGGTCCACGACCACCTCGAGAAGACGGGTCGCCGGCCCGTCGTCTGGCTGGAGGAGATCGGGTTCCTTGGACCGAGGTCGGTCGCTGCCCACGCGGTCTGGTTGACCGGGGAGGAGATCGAGACGCTCGCCCGACGCAAGGTCGGGATCGCCCACTGTGCCAGCTCGAACCTGAAGCTCGCGTCGGGCGGCGTCGCGCCCGTGGTCGAGCTCCGGGCGGCCGGCGCTACGGTCGGCCTCGGCACCGATTCCGTGGCGAGCAACAACTCGCTCTCGATGCTCCGCGAGATGCACATCGCGGGACTGGTCCAGAAGAACCAGCGATGGGACGCGACCGTGCTCTCGGCCCAGGAGCTCCTCGATATGGCGACGATCGACGGGGCCCGTCTCGTGGGCCGCGCCGAGGACCTCGGGTCGCTCGAGGTCGGCAAGCAGGCGGACTTCTCGATGTTCCGTCTCGACCACCCGACGCTGCTGCCCGCGAGGCCCGAGGCCATCGTCTCGCACCTAGCGTACTCTGCGGCCGAGGAAGCGATCGACTCGGTCTACGTGGGAGGCGTCCCGGTGGTGCGGCATCGCGCGCTCACCCACGGCGACTGGAACAAGATCCGACAGGAAGGCGAGTCGGCCGCCGACGCCCTATGGTCGTCCCGCCCGAAGTGATCCTCGAAAAGGCGCCACCGTTCAGCGGTGCGACAGCGTGTCGGAGAGACGTGCGGCAAGCTTCCAGGCGAGCTCCTCCGCGCCGCCGGTCACCCCGATCTCGCGGAGCGAAGTGAGCCGAGCGGCGGAGCCCGCCGATAACCCGAAGATCCGACGCAGCAGCGGGCGGTCCAGCTCGAGCGGAAGGATGCCGTGGTGCAGGAGCGTCCCTCCCGCGAGGTGCTGGGCGGCCCCGCCGACCACCTTCCCGGCGTGCATCAGGACAGAGCCCCGCGCGCTCAGAAGGCAATATTCCGGGTCGGTTCCCGGAGGGTCCTGCCATCTCGTGGCGACCCCCCGTTCCGAAAGGAACTGTACCACGCCCTCGCCGAGCCGTGGGTACGCTCGCACAAAGTCGCTCCCGACGCGCGGGTCCGAGCGTGGGAGCACGATCGACCAGGCGAGGTCCCCGGGAGCGTGCAGCAATCCGGTGCCCCCGGTGGTGCGCCGGACCGTCGGGACCCCCTGCTTCACCGCGCGCGCGAGGTACGGTGCGTCCGCGTGGACCCCCACACCGACCGATACCGCCCGGTCGATGAGCACGGCGACCCGGACCGCCGGCACGCCGCGCCGGAGGATCGCCTCGTCGGTGCGGACGTCCTCGGAACAGGTCACCCGGACGTCGACCCAGGTCGTCAGCCCTGTTTCCCGGGGTCGCTCCCCTGCACCCCGGCCCGAGCCGGAAATCGTACACCCTCCCGTTCGGGTCGGGGGCGTCGAAAGGCTAAGAAGCCGCCGCCGCTCGTGCGGACATGGCCGAACTGAAGGAGTTCCACCTTCACCCCGGTGACGCCGCCCCGGACTTCTCCCTTCCGGGGGTCGACGGGAAGACGGTCCGCCTCGCCGATTTCGCGGACCGCTCGCTCATGCTGGTCGTGTTCTGGTGCAACCACTGCCCGTACGTCCAGGCATGGGAGGGCCGGATGGTCGACATCGGTCGCCGGTACCAGTCGAAGGGCGTCGGGATCGTCCTCATCAACTCGAACGACGCCCGTGCGTATCCGGAGGACCGGCTCGAATCGATGATCCGACGCGCCCAGGAGAAGCGGTACCCCTTCCCCTACCTCCAGGACGAGTCCCAGGAGGTAGCGCGCGCCTACGGGGCCCTTGTGACGCCGCACCCGATGTTGTTCGGACCGGACCGTAAGCTCCTCTTCCAAGGGCGGATCGACAACGACCACCAGCACCCCGAGCGGGCGACGGAGCACTACCTTTCCCGAGCGCTCGACCAGGCGCTTTCGGGAGCTCCCGTGGTCCCTTCGGAACTGCCGGTCGCGGGATGCACGGTCAAGTGGAAGGAGTAGACGGCTCCGGCCTCGCGCGGTCGCGGTCGGACGCACCTTTTCGGCTCTTTACCTGGACCCGTCGGGCCTCGAACGCCGTGGCCAGCGAGGGGTCGACCGGGGCCCCCGCGTGGTCGAGGCGGGCGGCGATTGCCGCCTTGCCGGCGAGAGCGCGGGCCAGCTTCCCCCGCTCGGCCCGGGGAGCGGATTGGATCGCGGGGTGAAGGAAGAGCAGCCCATGCCGGGGTGGCGGGGCACGCCCCCGGAGGTGCTCGAAGAACGCCCGCTCGGCTCCGAGGACCTGGACGGTGCTCGACGGGAGCCGAGCGAGCCGGTCGAGTCCGCCCGCCTGCGCCACGAGGCGGGCGGCGAGCTCCGGCCCGAGCAGCGCCGCGAGGTTCGGGGTCCGGACCGGGGAGGACGCGGTCACGGCCTGCTCAAGGGCCCGTCGAGCTTCGGCCACCGACTGGTAGAGCTCCCCCAGTCGACGCCGTGCGGAGAGTAGCGCCGGGTCCGTCGGACCAAGAGTGGGTCGGGAGGCCCCCTCTGCAGCAACGCGGGCGGCGCGGGCGTGGTCCCCTGGGTCGAGGTCAGGGAAATCGCGGGAGACCCAACTGCCGAGGCGCTCCCCGAGGAGGTTCCTCATGCGGTCCAGGTCGGCACCCGCTCGGACCGCCTCCTGGACGTGCACCGACGGGTCCCAGGACGCCGTGAGCGCCCGTTCCGCGTCCTGGAGAAGGGCTGTGGAAAGGAGTTCGCGACCCGGGGCGCCTGTGGGGTCCGGGACCACGTTGGGCACGGCAAAGTCGAGCGTCAACCCATGCGCGGCGAGCCGCCGGTCCCGAGTGTGCCAGCCCGACGAGCTCGCGTCCGTGAGGAGCTCTTGCTCCTCTGGGGTTAGCAGCCCGTCCCTGCGCAGGCGTGCCCGCTCGGCGAGCTGGTTCGCGTCGCTGGGGGCGAGGACGGCCCGGACCACCTGGGGCCCATCGAGGAGGTAGGTGCCGAACCAGGTCGTGACGACGCTCTTCACGACGCGCTCGAAGCCGCGCGAGATAAATAGCTCGGCGCGGGTCGCGCCCCCGATGACGGAGGCGGCTCCCGCCGACCTGGTCCGCTCCGAGCGGAACCGCGGCACGGTCATCCTGACCCTTAACTCCCCGCCGGTGAACGTGCTCTCCCGGCCCGTCATCGAGGCGCTCTCCGCCCACCTCTCCGAGGTCGAGGAGGACCCGGAGGCCCGCGTGGTCGTGATCGCGAGCGCCTTCGAGAAGGCGTTCGCCGCAGGCGCCGACATCCGCGAGATGTCGGAGCTCGACCCGCACCGAGCCCGTGTCCACGGAGGCCGTGGGCAGGCGCTGACCCGGAAGATCGAGCGCCTGCCCTTGCCCGTGATCGCGGCCGTTCGCGGAGTCGCGCTCGGCGGTGGGTGCGAGCTGTGTCTCGCCTGCGACTTCATCATCGCGAGCGAGGACGCCCAGTTCGGACAACCCGAGATCAACCTCGGGGTGATGCCGGGGTGGGGTGGTACGCGGCGGCTGCCGCGGCGGATCGGTGCCGCGCCCGCTCGTCGGTGGATCATGACGGGCCGTTCCGTCACCGCCACCGAAGCGTTCGCTCAGGGCCTCGTGGACCGTGTCGTGGCCCGTGCGGACGTGCTGCCGACGGCGCTCGCTCTCGCCGATGAGCTCGCGACCAAGCCGCCCGTCGCTCTCGCCGCCGCGAAGTACTCCCTTCTCCAGTCCATCGACGCGTCGATCGACCTCGGGCTCAACTACGAGCTCGACCTCTGGGCGCGGCTCTTCGGGACCGAGGGCCAGCGGGAGGGCATGAAGGCGTTTCTCGAGAAGCGGCCCCCGCCCCCTCCGGCCTCCCGACGGGACTGGGAGGCCGTCTCCGCAGGTCTTCCGTGGGCCGAGGATGGGGCGGCGCGATCGAAGGGAAAGCGGAATAAGGGCGAGACGTCGAGAGCGGACTGACGCCGCGGTGGCTCAGCTGGCAGAGCGGCTCCTTGGTAAGGAGCAGGCCGAGGGTTCAAATCCCTCCCGCGGCTGGTTTCCCGGTCGATCTGGCGATAGTCCCAGGTGGGCGCTCGGTTCTTCCGTCCCGGTACGACCACGGTGGACCGCTAGCTGGTCGCCAGCAGGTCGGCAAACCTCGCTACCTCGTCGACGACCGCACGGAGTTCCGTCGATTCATCGACGGCGGCGACGAGCAACGCCTGCCTTCCCGCCGGGACCATGATCAGCTGTGAGCCGCCACCCTCCACCACAATACGCTCAGGCGGAGTCCGGCCTACCTCGGACCTCGCCGTTGCCGCGGCACCGAGAATTGTGGCACACATGACCGCGAACGTTTCGGCATGACCTCCCGACGGCATCTCCGCGTGGACGACGAGACCGTTGCGAGAGACGAGCGCCGTTGCGATTGCTCCGATTCGGTTCTTCAGATCCCCCAGGAGCGCCCCGACGTTCCGTGCCGCCATCATCGTCCCGCCCCGAACTGCGCCGGTCTTGGCACGAACGCGATGTGAGGTCGACCAGCGGCGCCGTCCTCGGTCACGACGAAGCTCGAGAATGAGGGCCGTACTCCATGAACGAGCAACCCGACTTCGTCACGATGCAGAGCGAACTCGGCGTCTGCCATCCGACGCACCCCGGCCGCGGAGACGAGACCCGGTCCCAGCAGCCCGACGACCAGGTTTCCCATGTGGCGGGCGCGCTTGACCCCGTAGTACCACATCTTGAGGGCCTTTGCCGACCCCATCAGCGTGTCAAACACCTCGAACGCGTGGAGTTCGATGAACGGGTGTTTTCGGATCCCCTGAACTTGGCGTTCCGCGGCCACCATTTTGGCGATGGCGGCCTTTTTCTGAAGAGGATTCGCTTCGGCGTCGGCAAGGTTGACGACGTACGATAGTCCGTGGTCCTCTCCGATGTAGTCGACCACCCGGACGCGAGTATCGAAACGACGTCGCGTCGCGAACCGGGTGAGTCTTTCCCGAAAGTCGTGGGGCGAGTCCCGGGAAGGGAGCACGGCCAGGATTCCGCGAGACTGATAGAGGAAATTCAGGTAGGTGGGGAAGAGAAGCAAGTCGAGGTCTTCGAGCCCCACCGATTCGTCCATCGTGAAGAGCGCCAAGCTGCCACGTTTGAATCCGCCCCCCAGTAACCGATCGAAGTCCGGAATGCCCGTCGAAAACCGTCCCACCGGATCGATTACTGGCTCCCACCCGTCCGACATCCTCGCCAGCTTGCGGCGTTCGGGCATGGACAAAGGATGGTGCGAGGTGGTTCTTAGACTCAAGCCCTGCGAAGACCCAATTCTCTGACGGTAGCGTCGTTCCATTTTCCGGTTGCGGTCGCGGGAGAGCCGGTACATGCGCTCTATCTTCGCGGCGCGAATGGCCGACTTCCGGTCACGGCGAGTCGTCCCCTCTCAACAGGATTCTACGGGATTCAGAAGTCTATCTGGCTCGGGTCGATGCGCGTCGGAAAGGATCTGAACCCTTAGTTCAGAGCTCTCCCGCGGCTCGGGGTCAAATCGGGCATGCGCCCGGCCGTTATTCGAGGTGTGATTTACCCGAGGATGTGGACCGTCGGTCTCCCCGGGCCCGCTCGCTGATTGCGGTCCTCCATCGGTCGCGCGCATCCTTCATGAAGCGTGCGCGCTCGTGTCGCCTCGTGCGCTCCCTGTAGTCGATAACCGACCCGGCCACCACTACTTCTTGCCGTGCAGGATGCCCATCGTTCCCACCATGAACGGTAATCGTAGTGGGCGAGGGATGAAGGATGAGGCACCCGTGTCGGAATATTCCACTCGCTCTATTCCCCGGCTTTTCAGGACCTCAAGGAGATCGTCGAGGTCCCCGTACGCTTCCCGGATCCGGAACAGGTCCTGAAACGCGAAGACGCCTCCTTTCTTCACGACCCGCAGACCTTCGTCGAGAAGAGTTCGTTTGTCTCTGACCCCCCTCACCTCATGGAAGACCAGATTGCTGACCGCAGCGTCGAAAGACCCGTCGGGAAAGGGAAGCGATGACGCACTGGCCCGGAGGAACGTCACGCGGTCCGCAGAACCGGTGATCTTCGCGTTGCTCTCGCAGCGATTCTGCGAATACCCCCAGCTGCCTCCCCAGAGGTCAACTCCGGTCACTCGCGCAGAGCGGAACCGTTGGGCCGCTGAGATTGCCAGTGCGCCGTTTCCGCACCCAATGTCGAGTGCGTTCCCTTCCCCATTCCACTCCAGGCGATCCAGCAGTAGGGATCGAATCCTGGTCTGAAGATCTCCTCCGGCTGGTGAGAACTCATATCGCGCGTACGCGAAGTAGCAGAATACGGCAAACGAAAGCGCGGCTCCAACGATCAGAAGAAAGAACAAGAGAGAAAAAATGAGCAACGCGACTCCTATCGCGCCCGGAACGTAGAGCAACCTCGGTCCGACCCAGTTGCCGTAATCAGGCATCTGTGTGGCGGCCGTTTGACCCACCCCTTCGCTTCTTTCCTGCTGGCCGACAGATAGGACCCTCATGCCTCTCCCCGACCTCGACTACTCGAGACGGGTACGGCGACCTCGTGTTCACTGTCGGACGAACTCAAAACGTTGATGGAAATCAACGGCGCAGACACTTCCTACGGTCCGACTGATTGCGAAGAGGAGAGCCCTCCCCGATCGGTGGATCCGGCACCACCGCGCTTTTCGCTGTCGGTCTTCGCCCCGCGCGCTGATTGCGGTCCCGTCGTCGGCCGTGTGGGTCGCAGATCGGGTCTCGCAGCTCCCGCCATGGGCGCGGTGGGTCCCGACGGGCCTACCTCCACCGGGTTGTTGAAAGGGCTTCGAACTTTCGCTAGAGTCCTCCCGCGGCTCGGGGGTCAAAACGGGCATATACCCGGCCCCTGGCGGTTTGGTGAGTAGACCCCTCTCGGGCATACCTGAGGTCCGACCCGCCGATCTTCGAAGGGGCGGAAGATTTCACCTCGGCCGACGCAAGTCGTTATAGGTCGGTCTCACGGTTCAGACGAGAATGAGCGCGAACAAGAAGCTCGCAGAGGTCACCCCAGGACCGGTGTACTTCGAGGATCGGGGAGCCGTCTACAAGGCGCCCCTCGACATGGTTTGGGACTTCTGGCTTAACGATGAGACGTACCACCCGAAGGCCCACACTTCCAAAGTGCGGAATTTCAAGATGAAGAAGCTCTCCGAGGTGACGACCCTCCTGCGCTACGAAGCTCTGGAGGCAAGGAAGTGGAGAAAGAGAGCCTGCCGCATGACCGTGATCCGACCGGCGGTGCGGATCCAAGAGGACTTGGAGGGCCCCGACGCCGGCTCGGTCAAGGTGTACGTGTACACCCCACGGGGCTCAAGCACCGCCGTCGATGTGCTTTGCTGGATGAGGTCGACGGAACGGACCCCCAAGCAGATCCGCAGCGAGGCGCGCCGGATGTTCGCGAACGCGTTTCGCGAGGACCTGCCCTGGTTCCGGCAGTATGTGCGATCCCGGAAGGACAAGGGGTAGACGGGGGCCGAGCGTTAGGGCTCCGGCTTTCGCACAAGCCCTCCCGCGACGCGGGGTCAACACGGGCGCGTGCCCGGCCCTTTCTCAAGGGTTGGTTTCCTGAGGATGGGGACAGCGGGTCTTCCCGGTCCCGTCCTGATCATCGCGCCCACCTTATCGGCCGCGCGTCGCAGTTTGGGTCTCGGAGTCTCCGCCCCGGGGACGGTGAGTCCCGACATGCCCCCTGGAGGCCCCTCCGTCGAACCGCGCGAGGTTCCGACAGGTCCTGACGCCCCTCTAGCAAGCCTACCTGTCCCGCAGCCGGGATCAGCCAGTTTCGGAGGTGGCTACTGCCCGGATCGCAGGATGGGTGCTTCGAACTTTCGCTAAAGTCCTCCCGCGGCTGATTTCCCCCGAATCTCGCCTTGCGAAGAGACTCGTCCGAAGAGTCGGAGGGGCGATTTCACCCTCTCTCGGTTTCAGAGATCGAGCCGCCCCGCCGAACGAAGGACTCCGAGCGTGTCGACCGTGACCCACGGGTTCATCTTTGCGGAGCCGGTGCCGCCCCAGTCCACGAACTCCGAGCGCGAGGAGAACTGGCGAGGACAATAGTGATAGTGCTTCGCCTCGGCGGGCCAGCCTCCATCCGACCGTCGCTTGCTCTCGAGAAGGTCGAGGGCGTCACCGCATCGAGGATCACGAATGCGCCCTACCTCCACCATACCGCGGAGTCCCGCAAGAATGTCGTAGTAGTAGTACGCGGGGTAGTGGAGTCTCACGAAATCCGGGCGAATGATCTTTCCGTCAGAGACTCTCTTGAACATATGCCGACGGAGAAAGACCTCGGCGGCTCCGCGAGATGCCCGAATCGCTGCCGACGAGCCAGTTGCCCTACCGAACAACGAAAGACCTTCCATGGGCAGTAGAGTCTCCAAGAACGAGGACGTATCCGCGGCTGGCGCCCTGTCGCAATTCCAGCCCCCGTCGGGCCATTGCCAGTGGAGCAGCCGCTCGGCGAGCTGTTCGCACCTTCCGTCATCCAGACCAAGCCGAGTTACGGCAAGGAGGGCGTTTCCCTGTTGAGACCCACATCGCCGGTATCTCCCACGAACGACCGGGACGCCGTATCTCCGGTACGCGCTCTGCTTGCTTGTAGCCTCGTACTCCCGGTAGTACGACGGTCCGAGCCACGTTGTCAGGACGCGATCCCGCATCGGAAATAGACTCGCGTCACGCGCAGGATAACCGATGTCGGCGAGACGAGCGAGAGCCCAGTGGGCGCCCTGCCACTTGTAGTAGACGCCCCGAAGGGTCCCGGGTCGACCGAGCTGCTCCTTCCGTTGGAGAATCGCTCGAACTCTCGGAGACCGACGCACTTCCTCCTCAAGCGCACGGAGCCTGCGCGAATGAGGTTCCTCCCCTAGAACTTGCGTGCGGACCTTCCACCGGAGGGAAGGCTCTGGAGAATGCAGGATTTTCTCCAGGACCGGGCCCGCTCGCACGACCGACCCATCTACCGGCCGCTCAAACTCTTTCGGAATGGCTCGGACTCCTCAACGTGGTGGCCGCCGGGCAGCGCGGTTGTCACAATGATCTGTATCAGAGGCTGGGTTCGGAGGGATTCGAACCATAATGTCAGACCCTCCCGCGGCGGGTTTTACCGTCTACTGAGTGGTTCGGTCCGAGTGTTCTCAGCCCCGGGCCAAGGGTGGTTGGGCCGGATGCGGCGGCTACCTTCCCGTCGCCCGCAGCCTCCCCACTCGAGATCGAGGATCCCGCGTTGCTAATGAAAAGTAGAATATCCCCCCTCACGGTCGCCCTCCTCTATGGCCACCCCCCCTCCCGGAGGCGCACAGAGCGATCCGTACGCCGAACTTCGATCGCAACTTCGAGGAACGCTGAGTCTTCCCGGCGAACCCGAGTTCGATGTTTCCCGAAAGGTCTACAACGGGATGTTCGACCGGAGGCCAACGGTGGTCGTCCGATGCCGGGACACCGCCGACATCGTCGCGGCGGTGAAGTTCGCCCGTTCCCACCGAATGCCTCTGGTGGCCAAGGGTGGAGGACACTCCATCTCGGGAGCGTCAACGATCGACGGCGGAATGCTGGTGGACCTTTCGCTCATGCGAGGCGTGGCGGTCGACCTTTCCCGGAAGACCGTCACGGTCCAAGGGGGCGCGCTGTGGGGGGATGTCGACCACGCGACGCAACTTCATGGGCTCGCCGTTCCGGGAGGATTTGTCTCCACGACAGGGGTCGCGGGATTCACGCTCGGTGGCGGCATCGCGTGGACGAGCCGGAAGCTCGGGCTCGCCTGTGACAATCTGATCTCGGCAGAACTGGTGAACGCCTCCGGGGAGGTCCTCGAAGTCAGTGCGAAGAACCATCCCGATCTGTTCTGGGCGTTGCGCGGCGCCGGTAGTAGCTTCGGGATCGTCAGCACGTTCAGGTTCCGCCTTCAGCGCGTGGGGCCACTGGTCTACGGCGGAATGCGGGGCTTCCCGGGCGATCGGGCCGGAGAGATCCTGCGGCTGGTCGCGGACCTGTACGAACGGACGCCGCCCGAGCTCAACGTTCTCGCGGTCCTGACGACCGCCCCGCCCGCCCCGTTCGTTCCCCAGGCGTTCCATGGCAAGCCCGTGGTCGTGGTGGGCTGCTGCTACTTTGGCCCGGTCCGGCGCGGTCCCCGTGCCACCAAAGAGATCTGCGACATTCCCGGAGCGGTCGTCGACCAGGTCGGGCCGTTGCCGTATGTGGCGCTCCAAAGTGCCTTTGACGCGTTGAATCCTTTCGGTCTGAGGAACTACTGGAAATCGACCTTCCTTCCCTCCCTATCCGAGGAGGCCATCCAAACGGTGGTCGAGCGGTACCAACGGATCCCGTCCCCAATGTCGGAGATCCACTTCCAGTACGGCGGCGGGGCGATCGGGAAGGTCCCCGATGACCAGTCGGTAATCGGCAATCGCAGCGTGCCGTACCTGTTCAATCTCATAGCGAAGTGGACCGACCCAGGGACCGACCAGACCAACGTTGCGTACGTCCGGGACCTTTGGAGTTCGCTCCAGAAGTTCTCCACCGGAGGGGTCTACTCGAACTTCAACACGGACCTTGACGAAAAGTCTTCTCGCGGGGCCTTCGGCGACGCCAACCTGCTCCGCCTGGCTCAGCTCAAGCGAGTTTACGACCCCGACCAGGTCTTCACCGGGAACCAGAAGATATTGCCGGCACCCGCCTGAGCTCCCCCGCGCGCGAACGGGACCAAAAACGGGGGCTTCTGCCGGGGAAGAGCGAAGTTGGCTCCTCCGGTAGCTCCCTGCTCACGACGGTTCCGACCGTCGGATAGCTCGAACAGGCTGAGGCGGCTCCCGAGGTGCTCTCGGCGGTTCTATAGGGTCCGGGGGGTGACGCCCGGTCAAGAATGGACGCAAATGACGTCCGAATCTTCTGCGCGCTGGCGATAACGGGTCCTCCCGACGTGATTCGTGCGTCTCGGCCGGGGACCCTTCGCCATGTCGCACGGGACCTGAATCTCGACGAGAAAACGGTACGAACGCGATTGCGACGCATGGAGGATGAAGGCTTCATCAAGTACTACCAGGTCGCCCCCGACCTGACCCTTCTCGGGATGGGCGTAGAATCCGCTTGTCGCTTCGAAGCGGTGAATCTGGCCACAAAGGTCGCGGCGTTACGGGCCGCGGAAACCCTTCCCGGAATGGTCGAGGCCCTCGACTTCCTGGGACCCAGTTTCGTCGTTGAGATCGCTGGGCCGTCGCTCGAAAGAGCCATCGAAGTTCACCGGAGCCTCGCGCACCGGTTCGAACTCGACCGGTTCGAGCAGGGACGGCGAGAGTTGAGCCAATGCGATGCCAGGCTCTCCGTCCTGGATTGGCGGATCGTGGAGCGAATGCGATTTGACGCTCACGCACCGCTGCGGGAGGTCGCCGGAGAGCTCGGCATCACCCCCCGGATGGTCCGGTATCGATTGAACAAGATGCACTCGAGCAGAGCCGTGTCGATCCGGCCGATCATCGACAGCCGAACCCTCCGAGGTCTGATACTCTACCGACTGGCCCTGACCTTCGACCCCGCCCGTCAACAAGAGATTCTGGAAGACCTGCGACGACACCTCGGGGGATCGATTTGGGCGACTCGGCTCTCGCTCGCAGGACCCCTGCTCGTCGACATGTTCGGGAGTTCGATCGCAGACCCTGAAGACGCTGCCCTTCGCAGCCTCGAAGTGCCCGGGGTGAAGGCGTGCCGCGCCCTCGTCCTCAAGGAGGTCCGGGAACCGGCACGAGGGACGTGGGTCGACCTCAAGATCTCGGAGCTCGCGAGTGGACGGGGGCCGTTGAAGGTGGCTCCCCCAGGGAGCTAGACCGAGTGGATCTTCTCCCGGAGTTCCGACTCCGAAACTTTGAGCTCGTGGTGATGCACCTGGACGTGGCGGAGCAGGTGGTCGTAGACGTCCTCCGCGCCGAGCGGCGAGATGAGGGTCCAGCCGCATTGGCACGCGACCATTTGGCCCATGACCGGCTATCGGAATGTGCGATTTCAATCCTTTGGCCCGGAGTTCCCCATTCCGACCGGGGATTACGCGGTCGCGGGCCGGATGTTCTGATTTACGTGCAGCACATTTCTCGGGTCGTACTGTCGCTTGATCGCCGCGAGGCGCGCGTAGTTGGCTCCGTACGTGGCCTGGACGCGCTCCTGCCCCTCGTCCATCATGAAGTTGACGTACGCTCCTCCCATTGAATGAGGGTGGAGGGCCTCCCAGTAGCCGACCGCCCAGTCTCTCAGCCGACGAGCGTTCCTTGGGTCTGGGTCCACTCCGACGATGACCTCGGCCCACTTCGCGTCGCGGTAGGCCCACGGGGTATCGTTGGCCCCGACCCGCGAGGCCGCGCCGTCGATTGGATAGAGGTGCATGGTCGACTGGGGAGTTGGAAGCTCTCGAGCGTGGCGGAGGTGCAGCTGGATCGCCGCATCCGGCAGCTCCTTTACGAAGTCGGCCCGCCAGTACCACTGGTGTCCGGATGGGTAGAGTCCATCGAACATGCTGTTCAATGCCGGGTAGGGCATCGGCTGGACCGCGTGGAGCGACGGTGTACCGACCTTCTGAATGGGCGCGAGGAGCCTTTCGGTCTCCGAGTCCGAGGCGAGGGAGCACCAGACCACCGCCGCCACCTTGTGGCCATGGAGCGCCTCGGGGAACACCGGAACAGGGGGCACGGTGAGGAATCCGAAGAACCCGTTGAGGTCCTCCGGCGCGTTGGGAAGGAACTCGCGGTACCAGGATAGCACATCTTCTGCTT
>DATJVA010000041.1:0-4275 GCA_035502015.1 Thermoplasmata archaeon
GGCCGAGGCCTCGAGGAGCCGGCGCGCGCCCTCGAACCCCTGCTCGGCGAGGGTCCGGACGAGCTGCGACCGGTCCAGCAGGTCCGAGAGGTCGTCGGAGACGACGTCGTCGCCGAAGGTCGTGCAGTCCGGAAGCTCGATGGCTTCGCTAGAGGGGGGCGTCGTCGTCGCTTTCCCCCTTCTCGCAGGAGAAGAGCGAGTAGCGGTCCAACAGGTCGAAGACGTTCAGCGCGACGTCGAGGGGCGCGGCCGCCGACCCGGGCTTCTCGCGCTCCTGCACGTAGGAGACGAACGGCTGGAACTTCGGGAACAGCGGCGCTCCCCCGGCGACCTGGCGCTGGAGGTCCGCGTCCCCCTTGAGGCGGCGGGCTTCGGAGACCAGTCCCTCGGCGTCGCCCTTGCTCGAACGGAGCGGGCCAGTGTAGAACCGGCACCAGTAGACGCCCGCGCTCCGCTGGAGCGCCGAGTCGGTGTGCCGGTCGAGGAACTCGATGACGCGCTTCTCGTTCTGCATGAACGAGTCGCCGCTCCGGGCGCGGATGCGCCCGCGCATCGCGTGGAGGAGGCCGGCCTTGAGGTCGTCCGCGGTCGGGAAGACGTGCCCCTGGAGCTGGGCGATCGCCGCGGTCCGGGCGGCGACGTCGATGAGGGTGCGGTTCGAGCCGACCTCGCCGATGTCGGGGTTGTCGTCGGACATCCGCAAGCGCCAGGCCTCGATCACCCGCACGCCGCCGTCGACGAGGATCTCCGGAACGAACGGCCCCGGGGCGCTCTCGAGCGCGAGCAGGACGATCTGCCGGTTGTGGGCGTGCTGACGGTTGTATCCCACGTGCAGGCTCGTGAGCCGATCGGAGAGGGGATCGTTGATGTTGTCGAGGTCGGAGAGGTTCGACGTGCAGACGGCGACGAAGTTCGCGGGGAAGGTCTCCCGGGACTTCGAGGGAGTGACCGTCGCCTCCTGGAGCGCCTGGAGGAGCACGTTCTGGGTCCCGAGGGGAAGCTTCCCGATCTCATCGACCAGGAGGAGCCCGCGGTTCGCCTGGAGGAGCTTGCCCGGCTCGAGGACGAGCGGGCTCATCGGATCGCCGACCTCCTCGAGCTTGCGGAGGTTGATGTTGCCGGTGAGGTGGTCGGGGAAGACCTCGGAGCTCCCCTGCAGGCGCGCGAAGCCGAACCCCTCCCGCATCCGGACGTACTCGGCGGGGACCTTGGCCGGATCGACCCGGTCCGAGCGGAACTGGGCGACCTCGCCCTCGGGGGCGAACCGCCGACGGCAGATCGGGCAGGGAGGGAACCGCTCGGCGACCTCCCGGTCGGTGACGCTGAGGGGATGGTCCTGGACCGGACAGCCCGGGATCACCCAGACCTCCTTGGGAAAGAGGCTCCAGATCTCCCGGGCCAGGCTGGTCTTCCCCGCCCCGGACGGGCCGAAGAAGAGGACGTGGGCGCCCGAGACGAGCGAGGTCACGAGGTCGCTGTAGGTGCCCTCGGAGAGGATCGTCCTCGGGAAGAGGTCCTGGACCGCCGCCTCCCGGGGCAGTCCGGCGCGCCGGGCCGCCTCGAGCCGGGCGAGGATCTCCGACCGGAGCCGCTCGGCCGGCGTCGCCACCCGCGTCCCGGCCTCGGACAGCTGGCGCGCGGTCGCCCGGGTTCCGACGGCGGGGGTCGAAGGCGCGCTCGCGGCCATGGGGCGGCGAGCGGGGTGGCCCATATATCCATTTTCGCGCCTCTTCGACGGCACGGCCCGCTCGGCCCGTTGGTCCGGCCGGCGGAGCTAGCATTATTAAGAGGGGTCGGGTGCGCGGCCCCGCTCGATGGCCGACAAGGAAGCCCCGGCGAAGAAGACGACCTTGGCCCGCACGGTCAAGGACAAGTGGCGCTCGAAGCACTGGTACAAGGTCCGAGCGCCCGGCTTCTTCCAGCACGCCGAGATCGGTGAGACGATGGCGTCCGAGCCCGAGCACGTGATCGGCCGGACGCTCGAGACGACGCTCCAGGAGATCTCGGGCGGCGCGGACATCGGGAAGGCGCACGTCAAGCTGCGGTTCCAGATCGAGCGGGTCTCGGCCGAGAACATCGCGGAGACCCGGTTCGTCGGCCACGACCTGACGACCGATTTCGTCCGACGGCTCGCCCGGCGCAAGCGCTCGAAGATCGACACCTCGCTACCGGTCGTCACCAAGGACGGGGTCGAGATCGTCCTCAAGCCGGTCGCGGTGGGCGAGCAGCGGCTCCAGACCCGCCTTCGGGCGGAGCTGCGTCACCGCCTCCGCTCGCTCCTCACCGAGGAGGCGGCGAAGAAGACCTCCGCCGAGTTCGTGCGCGAGATGCTCCAGGGGGAGCTCGGCAAGACGCTCGCCCACGGGCTCAAGACGCTCTACCCTCTGAAGAAGATCGAGATCCGCCGGTCCGAGGTCCGCGGGACGATCTCCGAGGAGACCCCCGGCGCGCCCGCCCCCGCGACCCCCGCTCCGGCGCCGCCGCCCCCCGAGGGAGAGGTCGCGATCCCCGAGCTCCCGACGACCGAGACCCCCGCCGCCTGATCGAGCGGGGTGCCGGCATGGGGGCTCCTGCATTCCCTCCCGTCGGGGTGGCTCAGCCTGGTAGAGCACGGGACTCATAGAGGGGCAGCCGAGCGGCTCCCCTGGAGAGATCCTGGGGCCGGGGGTTCAAATCCCCCCCCCGACACCTGAACTCTCTCGCGAATCCGTGGTCCGGAACCACCGGAACGTTCGAATCCGTCCTTGGGACTGGCGGGCTCACTCCGCTTCGACGTCAAGCAGGATCCTTTTCGAGCCGACTTTGGAGAGTGCGACGGACTCGGTACCCTTGAGTCCCATGCTCTTCCGCAAGTCCTCGGGGATGCGGAGGACGATCCCCCGGCCACTTTGGGAGAGCTTCCTCCTCAGCTTCAGAGGCTCTCCCCAGATTCCCAATCTGCGGGCCACTTTGATGGTTCGGTTGCTATCCGCCTCATCGATGAACTCCTCACCGCAGGCGTTGCAGCGGTGCCCGTGCTCAACGAACGCCAATCCCTCGATATCGGAAAGGATGTCGTCGACGGCCAGTAGCTCTCCCTTCTTGCACACCGGACACTTCATGGATCCGTCACCCCTCGATGCCCGTGATCACGAACACGTAGCCGCTCGCTCGATCGAAACTGAGCACGAGCTTCTTCGACCCGCCCTTCCGAACCCAGACCTCCAGCTTCGTCCGTCCCCGGGGGATGACCCGTACTGGATGGCGGAGCGCGTCGCGTAGGTCGTTCGTGTCCCAGTCCCATTTTCTCATCCTCAGGTTTCGACAGTGCTTTGACGGCTCGATACGCACCTCGTCGGGGTCGAATGGTAGCACCTTTCACCACATTATGTAGTGCGCTCGGTTATTTGAAACGGCGCTATCCAGGGGATTCGAACCTTCTTGGGGTTCGCCCCCCCCCCGACATCATGTAGGGCTGCCGGCGAGCTCCGAGATTCGAACCCTCGGGAGGTTCAAGAACTGACCTGACTCGGTTTCGAGTAGGGTAGTGATCCTGAGAGCGCCCGGATCGACTTTGCCCAACTGCAGAACCGATTTCACTGAACCTGCGCGACAGCCACGCCACAGAGCCGAGCCGGTCCGGTGATGGCCCAGGCGACTCACCGGGCTCGACGAGTCGCGGCCGGACGAGCTTGGAGGCCGTGTCCTCAGAAACGCCGGGCGTAGACGTCGGCCAGGAACTTCGACTTGAGCCGATACCGTCGTCCCCGCTTCGCCCCATGGGCTTCCAACACTCCCCCATCCACGAGCTCTCGGAGGGCGCTCCACAGGGCGGGCTGACTGTACTTCCTTGGGTTCGGGTACTCCCCTCGGCTGAACCAGCCTCCGTCACCCCCCAGGACCCATCGCAGGAGAGTCCGGGTGCTCTCTCGAGAGAAGCGTGAAACTAGGGGACCGAGGTTCGCCTGCTTGGACGCCGCTCGATAGGCCGACTCGACCTCTCCGACGAAGTACCGAGCCCAGAGGGCGTAGTTCTCTCCGGTGTTGGTCGTTTCAAGGAACTCGTAGTAGTGATCGCTCGACCTGAAGAACCGGGTGTCTAAGGGAATAAGGGGGGCTCGGCGACACCCCAAGTCGGTCAGGATCGAGATGTTGAGAAGGCGACCGATTCGGCCGTTCCCGTCCATGAACGGGTGGATGGCTTGGAATTCGGCGAAGAAGATGGCGGACGTGATCGGAGGCGGGTAGGCGTAGCGGGACTCATCGAACCATTGGAGGAGCGCTTCCAGCTCCGCC
>DATJVA010000042.1:0-13814 GCA_035502015.1 Thermoplasmata archaeon
TGCCAGAAGGGCATCGACGACGTCGTCCTCCACTACCTCGCGAAGCAGGGCATCTACGCGGTGAAGCAGGTCAAGGAGTCGGACCTGCAGAAGCTCGCGCGCGCGACGGGCGGGAAGATCGTCACGGGGATCAAGGAGCTCACGAGCGCGGACCTCGGCTCGGCGGCGAAGGTCGACGAGCGGAAGGTCGGCGACGACAAGATGACGTTCGTGACCGGCTGCGCGAACCCCCGCTCGGTCTCCGTCCTCATTCGCGGCGGCACCGAGCACGTCACGCAGGAAGTGGAGCGGTCGCTCCACGACGCCCTCAAGGTCGTTTCGAGCGTCATCGAGGACGGGGTCGTCTGCCCCGGCGGTGGCGCGACCGAGATCGACCTCGCGGTGAAGCTCCGCAAGTGGGCCGGCACCGTGGGCGGCCGCGAACAGCTCGCGGTCGAGGCGTTCGCCCAGGCGCTCGAGGTCATCCCGTGGGCCCTCGCCGAGAACGGCGGCTACGACTCGATCAACGTCCTGATCGACCTTCGCAGCGCCCACGACGGTCCGAACGCGAACAAGAACTCCGGTCTCAACCTTCAGGACGGGAAGTCGGCCGACATGTGGAAGCTCCACGTCATCGAGCCGCTTCGCGTCAAGAGCCAGGCGCTCAGCTCCGCGACCGAGGTCGCGAGCATGATCCTGCGGATCGACGACATCATCGCATCGAAGAAGTCGAGCCCGGGCGGCGCGGGTGGGGCCGGCGGCCACGACCACTGAGCCGACAGCTCGGGACCCGGTCGAACCGATTCCCCGGGCCGGCCCCCGAAGCGGGACCGGCCCGAAGCCTTCTTAACGCAAGGGCGGTAGGGCGCTCGCCATGCGAACGAAGCCGGTCGAAGGGGTGCTTCGACTCGATGTCGTGGCGCTCGACCCCCGCCCGGCGGTGTACCTCGCCTACGATGGCCTCGCCGGCGTCAGCCAGCGGCCGATCCTTCGCGACCTCGTGGAGGAGCTCGAACGCAAGGGCCCGGAGGAGCTCGGGAGGTTCCTCGAAGCGCTAAGAAAGCGCCGCTCCGGCCAGGTCCACGTCTACTTCTCCGACTACGTGAGCTACGGGATCGGGGGCGGGGACGCCGCCGCCGAGTTCTTCCTCGGGACGTTCCTCCTCCTCCACGAACCGGCCCGGCCGGCCGGCAAGGAACCGGCCATTCCCGAGCATCTCGCCCTGTTCCGCCCGGGTGGGGTCGAGCGGCTCGCGGTGGAGCCGACCGCCCGCTAGACCGGCCGACCCTCGGCGCGAGGCATTTTCTACTCGGCCACGTCTCGCCCGTCGTCGGATGGCCGAGGAGAACCGCCTCGAGAGGGACCGCCGGGAGAAGGTCGCCCGGTGGCGCGCCGCGGGAAAGGAACCGTACCCGTGGGACTTCCCCGACCGTTCGCCCACCGAAGCGGTACGGTCGGCCTGTCGGGGGCTGAAACCTGGGGAGACCGCGACCGGTGCACCGGTCCGCATCGCGGGCCGCTTGATGGCGATCCGGCAGCATGGCCGGACCGCGTTCGCGGACCTCGAGGACCTCTCCGGGTCGCTCCAGCTGTTGCTCCGGGTCGATGAGCTCGGAGAGGGCCCCTACCAGTCGTGGCTCTCGGACCTCGACCCCGGGGACATCGTCGGGGCCGAAGGATCGCCGACGGTCTCGCGTCGGGGCGAGCCGTCCCTCCTCGTCCGGTCCCTCTCTCTGCTCGCGAAGGCGGTCCGCCCGCCACCTGAGAAGTACCACGGTCTCCAGGACGTCGAGGAGCGACTCCGGCGTCGGTACGTCGACCTGCTTTCGTCGGCCGAAGTGCGCGCCCGGTTCCGGACACGGACCTTGCTCGTCCGCGAGATCCGAAAGTACTTCGACGACGCCGGTTTCCTCGAGGTCGAGACCCCGATCCTCACGTCGGTCGCGAGCGGTGCCGCGGCCGCCCCGTTCGTGACCCACTCGAACTACCTGGACGCGGACCTCCGGCTCCGGATCTCGATCGAACTGCCGCTGAAGCGGCTGCTTGTCGGCGGCCTGGAACGGGTGTACGAGCTCTCGAAGGCGTTCCGGAACGAGGACCTCGACAGCATCCACTCCCCCGAGTTCACCGAGTTCGAGGCGTACTGGGCGTATGCCGACTACCACGACATGCGGCGGCTGATGGAGGGCCTCTTCGAACGGCTCGCCCGCAGGGCTGTCGAGCTCTCCCCGGGGGACGCCGTGGTCGAGGCGGCCGCAAAGAGGTTCCTCCCTCCGTTCCCCACCCTCGACTTCGTCGAGGCGCTCGAGGCCCGGAGCGGCCTCTCCGACATTCTCTCGAAGAGCCGGGAGGAGCTGAGGGAGCTCGTCCGGGGGACCGGGTCGACCGTCCCGGACAACTCGTCGACGGGAACGTTCCTCGACAAGCTGTTCGAGCACTACGTCGAGCCGACAATCGACCGGGTCACGTTCGTGGTCGACTACCCGGCGGCGACGACCCCCCTCGCGAAACGCCACCGAACGAAGCCGGGGCGCGTCGAGCGATTCGAGGTGTTCCACCCGGGCTTCGAGCTCGCGAACGCCTACACCGAGCTCAACGACCCGGACGAACAGGCCGCCCGATTCCGCTCGCAGCTCGGAGAGCGCGGGGACGACCGGTACGCGTTCGACGACGACTACGTGAACGCCCTCGGCTACGGCCTTCCGCCGAACACGGGGGTCGGTTTTGGCGTCGACCGGGTGCTGATGGGCCTCCTCGGGATCCCCTCGATCAAGGAGGTCATCCTCTTCCCGCTGATCCGGTCGCGTTAGGTCGGGCCCCCCATCGGAGTTATACCCGCTGCGGCCGGAAGGTGTAGGGATGGAGACCACGCCGCCCGGACCGAGCCCGACCCCGCTGTCGCTCACCGGCCTGTCGGTGAAGTACGGGGAGCGGCCGGCGGTCCAGTCGCTCTCGCTCACCGTCCAGCCGGGGGAGATCTACGGGCTCCTTGGGTCGAACGGGGCCGGCAAGACGAGCACCATCAAGGCGATCGTCGGGCTCGTCCGGCCGGACGCCGGTGAGGTCCGGGTGTTCGGCCGGGACGCGCTCCGCGACACGCTCGGCGTGAAGGCACAGGTCGGCTACGTCCCCGAGACGTCGATGCTCTACGAGGCGCTCAGCCCGCGCGAGTTCCTCGAGTTCGTGGCGAGCGTTCGAAAGATGGACTCGGCGACCGCCACCCGGCGGATGCAGAGCTATGCGGAGGCGTTCCGGCTGGGAGCCGAGCTCGAAGAGCCGATCGCCACCCTTTCCAACGGGACGCGCCAGAAGGTCCTGATCATCGCGGCGCTCCTGCACGCCCCGCCCCTCCTCATCCTGGACGAGCCGCTCAACAGCCTCGACCCGCGCTCGGTGCGGATCATGAAGGACGTGCTGTTGCGGTACGTCGCGGGCGGCACCCACGGTGTCCTCTTCTCGACGCACACGATGGAGGTCGCCGAGCAGCTCTGCCAGCGGGTCGGCATCCTCGACCGGGGCGTTCTCCGGGGGGAGGGCACGCTCACCGCGCTCCGGGGCCGGGTCGCCGCGGGGGACGCGTCGCTCGAGGAGATCTTCCTTCGGCTCACCGAAGAGGAGGCCGGCGTGCGCGCCGCGGTCGATTCGCTCGGCGAACCCTCCGCATGAGCTGGCGCGAGGCCTTCCGGGTGAGCAGCGTCGGATTCTCCGAGCTCTGCTTCCAGGCGGTCTACGCGTTTCGGCAGGGGAACGTTCTTCCGCCCGGTCGCTCGAAGAACCTGCTCGCGCGCTCCCGACGCCGGGTGATCCAGAGCAAGGCGGTGATCGCCGCCGTCCTCGGCCTTCTCGCGTTCGGAGCGGCCGCCCTCATCCACCAGAAGTCGTTGAACCCGGAGGTCCTGTCGTCGATCCCGGTGGGCCTGTTCGAGAGCGCGGTCCTCACGGGCCTCTTGAGCCTCGACGTGGCCCTCCTGTGGTGGACGGGGGTACAGGTGGTCCCGATCCTGATCTCCTCGGGAGTGCTCCCGGTGCTGGAGCCGCTCCCGATCGACAGCCGGACGCTCCGTCGGGTCGCGGTCATCCTCTACCTGCGGCTGTTCGACCTGCCGGCCCTGACGGTCCTCATCGCCACGCCGTTCGCGGTCGCGTTGGCGATGGGACCGCTCGCCGGCCTTGCCACGATCCCCGGGGTGCTCGTCGTGATCCTGTACGCCCTCGCGCTGTCGCTCCTGACCGGCCGGTTCTTCCTGCGTCGGATCCAGGGTTCGAGGGGAGGGGGCGGTCGGGCGATCGTCCGGTGGGCGTACCTCGTTCTCTGGCTCGTGCCCGCCTTCGCGATGTTCGCGTTCATCACCGCGGCCCCGGCGTTCTTCCGAGCGCTCGCCACTCTGGCCACCCAAGGGCCCTCGCTCGCGAGCGGACTACTCGTCGCCGCCTTCCCGTTCTCGCTCGCCTCTCTGCCCGTGATCGTTTCGGCGGGTGCCGGGTCGACCGCGATCCTGTCACCGTCGATCGACGTGGTCCTCGCCGCGGCCGCGCTCGCGTACGTCGCGCTCGCGGCATGGGCCGGGATCTGGCTCTCCCGTTCCGTGCGGTCGCTGCTCTTCGTTCCCGCGCAGCGGACGGCTGCGCTCGCCCCCGGGACCTGGACGCTCCGTACGGAAGGGAGCGCATGGGCGGTCCTCCGAAAGGACCTCCGTATCGCCAGCCGAACCCCCGGTTACGCGTTCCTGATCCTCCTCCCCATCCTCGACGCGGCGGCGCTGGGCCTACTCACCTACGCGTCCCCGAGCCAGGGCCCGGTCGTCACGTCGCTCGCCCTGGGGGCGGTCACCACCGCCGCCCTGCTCGCAACCTTCTTTGGCCCGGCGTTCTTCGCGATCGAAGTGCTGGCGTACTCCTACGGACGGAGCCTCCCGCTTTCGAACCGTTCGGTGATCCTCGGCAAGGTCGCGTTGATCACGCTCATGTACGTCGTCGGAGCGGGCATGATCCTCGGGTTCACGCTCCTCCGCTTCTTCCAGCCGTTCACGTTCGGCGCGTTCGTGCTCGCCGAGCTCCCGGCCGTCGTCGCCGCGGCGTTCCTCGAGCTGGGCCTCTTGTTCCGATCGGCGCGGCGCCGCGGCCTCGCGATCACGAACCTCTACTCGGGTGCGTGGTTCGCGGTCCTCGTCTCGGTGCCCGGCCTCCTCCTCGCGGGGCTACCGCCGCTGCTGTTCGACCTCGTCCTCCCTTCCGGACTCATGCTCGCCGTCGGGGTCATGGCGGCCGTCGCGGCGCTCGAGCTCGCGCTCACGATTCCCGTCGCGTTCGGGAGGGGAGCGTCCTGAGCGCCCCGTCGATCCCCCCGCGCTTCGACCCGAAGGAGATCGAGGCTCGATGGCAAAAAGAGTGGGACGAGCGGGGCGTCGCGCACGGGCCGGAACGCCCGAAGGGCCCGACGTTCGCCATCGTGCTCCCTCCTCCGAACGTTACCGGGGTCCTGACGATGGGCCACATGCTTGGGGACACCGTGATGGACATCCTCGTGCGCTTCCACCGGATGCGCGGGGATGCGACCGTCTGGGTGCCCGGTCTCGACCATGCCGGTCTCGCCACCCAGGTGGAGGTGCGTCGTCGGCTCCAGAAGCAGGGGGTTCGGCTCGAGGAGCTCCCGCGGGAGGAGGCGCTCCGCGAGGTCGAACGGTGGAAGGAGGAGCACGAGCGCCGGATCCTGGAACAGACGAGGGCCGGAGGGTTCTCCGTCGACTGGAACCGCTACCGCTACACGATGGACCCGGCCAGTGTCCGGGCGACCCGCGAGGCGTTCGTCCGCCTGCACGAGGCCGGGCTCGTGTACCGTGGCGAACGGATGGTCAACTGGGACCCGAAGCTCCGCACCGCGATCAGCGACCTCGAGGTGGTGCACTCGGAGGAGGACGGGGCGCTCGTCTACCTCCGCTACCCTTGGGCGGACGGTAGTCCCGGCGGCCTCGAGGTCGCCACCGTCCGGCCCGAGACGATCTTCGGTGACGTCGCGGTCGCCGTGCATCCCGGCGACGATCGGTACCGAACGCTGCTCGGCCGGGAGGTGATCGTGCCGCTCACCGACCGGAAGGTCCCGATCATCGCCGACGCGGCGATCGACCCGGTGTTCGGCGCCGGTGTCCTGAAGGTCACCCCCCGCCACGACCTTGTCGACCACGAGATCTACCAGCGGCATCCGACGCTTCCGATGCCGCCCGACATCCTGGACGACTCGGGCCACATGACGAGCGACTGGGTGCCGGAGGCATACCGCGGGCTCGACCGGGACGACGCCCGCGCCCGGACGCTCGAGGACCTCGAGAAGGCCGGATTCCTCCTCCGGAGCGAGCCGTACCGACACTCGGTGGCGCGCTCCGAAAGGTCGGACGCGGTAATCGAGCCCCGGCTCTCGACCCAGTGGTTCGTCCGGATGCGGCCGCTCGCGGCCCCGGTGGTCGAGGCGGTGCGCCGCGGCGAGATCCGGATCCACCCCGAGCGATGGGAACGCTCGTTCTACCGCTGGATGGAGGAGATCCAGGACTGGTGCATCTCACGCCAGGTGTTCTGGGGCCACCCCATCCCCGTCTCCCACTGCCGGGCCTGCCACCGCGAGATCGCCTCGATCGACCCGCCGAAGGCCTGCCCGCAGTGCGGCTCCGTCGACCTGGAGGACGACCCGGACGTGCTCGACACCTGGTTCACCTCGTGGCTCTGGCCATTCGCGATCCTCGGCTGGCCCGAGCGGACGGCCGACCTCGAGCACTACTATCCAACGAGCGTCCTCGTCAGCGGCCGCGACATCATGTTCTTCTGGGTCGCCCGGATGATGATGGCGGGCTACTATTTCCGGAACGCCCGGCCGTTCTCGGACATCTACTTCACCGGGATGGTCCGCGACGAGCAGGGCCGCCGGATGTCGAAGCACCTCGGGAACTCACCCGACCCGCTCGACGTCATCCATGAACGGGGCGCCGATGCGATGCGCTTCGCCCTCGTCTTTCCGAACCCGACCGACGAGGACGGGCCGTTCGGCACCCCCGCCCTCGACGGGGGTCGGAACTTCCTCACGAAGGTCTGGAACCTCGTCCGGTTCACGCTCTCGTTCGTCCCGGCCGGCGCCGCGCCGCCCGGAGTTCCTCCGGCATTGCCCCCGTCGAGCGCCCTAGAGAACCGTTGGGTCCTCTCCCGATACCGGCGGGCGCGGGAGGAGGTCGACCGCGCGCTCGGGGAGTTCCGACCCACCCAGGCCGCGACCGTGCTCCACGACTTCCTCTGGCACGACCTTGCCGACCGGTTCGTCGAGATCGCGAAGGAGTCGCTCCTCGGACGTCGGGGCGAGGGCGCGCAGCGCGAGGCCCGGGAGACGTTGCTCTACGTTGTCGAGCGTTCGCTCCGGCTCCTCCACCCGTTCGTTCCCCACGTCACCGAGGAGCTCTGGCATGCGCTTCCGCACGCCGACACCGTCCTCGCGCTCTCCCCGTGGCCGGCCGCCGACGAAGCTCCGGCCGACCCGGTGGCGGAGGTGGAGATGGAACCGCTCCTCGAGACGATCCGGCTGCTGCGCAACCTCCGCTCCGAGGAGAAGGTGCCCCTCGACGCGACCCCGAAGGCGTGGGTGCGCCCCGCCGGCCCCGAGGTGGAACGGGTCCTGTCGCGCGAGAAGGCCACGGTCGTCCGACTCGTTCGCCTCGGTTCCCTCGAGCTGCTCGGTCCGTCCGAGGCGGTACCGGCGGGCACGGGCCGCCGGGTGGCGGCCTTTGGCGAGTGCTTCCTCGAACGGCCGGCCGCGACCGGCGCGACCGCGGAAGCGTTGCGGCGCGAGCGCGAGAAGCTCCACGCGCTGCTCGAGAAGACCCGGTCCCGGCTCGCCGACCCGGGGTTCAGGGACCATGCCCCCCACGAGGTCGTGGAGGAGGCCGAAGCGAAGGCCGCCGAGCTCGCGGAGAGGGTCCGCCGCATCGACGAACACTTGAAGCAGGACGGCGCCTCGCCCGGGGCGACCCCATGACTCCGACGACGCGCGCTTCGCCTCGGCCCAAGACGAAGTCAAAGCCCGAGACCCGGCGTAAAGTGGTCCGGGCCCCGAAACCCGCCCTACCGACCGTCGAGATCGGATCGGTCCCGCTCGCGGGCGTCGTCCGGACCCACCCGGAGCTCGGCCTCGGGCTGTGGGCGATGGGACGCTGGACCCCCGAGGACGAGGCCCGTACCAAAGCCACGATCGGCCGAGCCTACGAGCGCGGGGTCCGCTGGTTCGACACCGCCGAGGTGTACGGGAACGGCCGGTCGGAGCGGGTCCTCGGAGAGGTGCTCCTCCGTGTTCCCGAGGCCGCCCCCGATGCGTTCGTCGTCACGAAGGTCTCCTGGGAGCACCTTCGGGCGAACCAGGTCCGTGCGAGCCTGATCGGGAGCCTCGAGCGGATGGCGCGACGCTCGGTCGACCTCTATCTCGTCCATGCGCCCGATGCGCACGTCCCGCTCTCGGAGACGATGGGGGCCCTCGAAGCCCTCTGGAAGGAGGGGAAGGTCGGCGCGATCGGCGTCTCGAACTTCTCGGTCGAGGAGATGGAGGAGGCGTCCCGCCACCTGTCCGAGGCGAAGATCGTCGTGAACCAGCTCCGCTACAACCTGTTCCTGCGCGAGGACGTCGACCCCGTTTGGGAGTACTGTCGCTCCCATGGGATCGTCATCGAGGCGTACTCCCCGCTCGCCCGCGGTCTGCTCCTGGGTCGGTATCTCGATGGTGGGAAGGTCCCGAAGGAGGTCCGCGACTTCGCCCACCGCCTCTTCGAACCGAACGTCCTGCCCGAGATGCGGGCGCGCGGCCAGGCCCTGCGGGACCTGGCGGCCGATACGAAGGTGCCCCTCGGCTCGATCGCCCTCCACTGGGTCCGCAAGATGGGGGCCGTCCCGGTGTTCGGGGCGAGTCGCCCCGAGCAGATCGACTCTCTCCTGGCCGCCTGGGCCGTCCGGCCTCCCGACCGGGTCCTCGACCGAGCGGACCGGATCGCGCGGGGCGAACGTGCTTAAGCTGGTCGCCCTCGACATGGACGGGACGCTCGTCGACGTCCCAAGCTCCTGGCGCGTGGTCCACGACCACTTTGACGACCACAACGATGACGGACTCCGGATGTTCCTCGCGAACCAGATCGACGACCACGAGTTCATCCGGATGGACATCCGGGTCTGGTGGAAGCACCGCCCCGACCTCTCGATCGACGACCTCGAACTGATCCTCGCCGACGTCCCGCTCATGCCGGGGGCCGGAAAGCTGATCGACGGCCTCCACAAACGCGGGGCGAGGACGGCGATCGTCAGCGGCGGCCTCGACGTGCTCGCGAAACGGATCGCAGGCGAGCTCGGGGTCGAGATCGTGCTCGCGAACGGGGTCCGGGTCGATTCGGAGGGGCTGCTCACGGGGGAGGGGATCGTCCGCGTGCCGATCCATGGGAAGGAGAAGGTGCTCGCCGCCCTCCAGGACCAGCTCGGGGTGGACCCGGAGGAGACCGCGTCGGTGGGGAACTCGGAGATCGATGTCGGCCTGTTCCGCCGCAGCCGGGTCGGGGTCGCCTTCCTGCCCGAGGACGAGGTCGTGAAGAAGGCCGCGACCCGGGTCGTGACCGAGCGCAACCTCGCCCGCGTGCTCGACGCGATCGGCGACTTTCCCTGACCCGCCCTTCCCCACCCCCGACACGTGCCGGACACTCGGTGCGTCGACCAGCTAGCCTTATCCACCGCCTCTCGGTCCCCGACCCCTCCGATGGAGTCCTACCAAGCCCTGCTCGCCCGCGCCCACGAGAAGCTCCCGCCGATCCGCACCGGGGGCGAGCGGTTCCAGGTCCCCGAGCCGGACATCATGACCGACGGCAAGAACACGGTGATCCGGAACTTCCAGGAGATCACCGCGGTGCTTCGACGTGAGCCGGCGCACCTGATCGGGTTCCTCGCGAAGGAGTTCGGCTGTCCCGGAGTCCTCGACCTTCCCCGGGGCGTCCTGAAGAGCCGACTGACGAAGGACCAGCTGAGCCAGCGGGTCCGCGACTACACGGTGAAGTACGTGATCTGCTCGGAGTGCAAGCGACCCGACACGCACCTGCAGAAAGAAGGGAAGCTGACGCTCCTGATCTGCGAGGCGTGCGGCGCCCAGCGCCCCGTCACGGTCCGCAAGGTCGTCACCCCCGAGAAGCCGAAGACCCCGGTCGTGGTCGGTGAGGTCTACCGTCTCACGATCGAGGACGTCGGCCGCCGCGGGGACGGTGTCGCGAAGAAGGAAGGGTTCGTGATCTTCGTCACGGGAGCGAACCAGCGGGGCACGACGGTCAACGCGAAGGTCACGAAGGTGCTCGGCAACAACGCGTACGCGGTCGTCGAACCGTAAGCACGGACCATGCGGAGCATCCGCTGGATCGGACTCCTCGCGCTCTACGTGGGTGCGCAGGCGGTCGGCCTGGTCCTCTCCCAGCCGTTCCGTTCCGAGGGATTCTCCTCGACGTCGAACCCGCAGAGCCCGACCGCGCCGATCTTCATCCTGGTCGTGATCATCGTCGCGCCCTTGTTCATCCTCTTGCTCGCGCGGCAACGCGGCGGGCTCGTCGCACTTCGCCAGCTGATCCTGCTCGGGATCGCCGGCGCGCTCTACTTCACGCTCTACGCGACGTTCTCGCTCCTTCCTCCCGGGCTGGTCCTGCTGTCACCGACCGCGGCGGAGGTGGTGCTCGACCCCGCACTTGCCCTCGCGGCGTTCGTGAGCGCGGCCCTCTACCTTGCGCTCCTGATGGAGCCGCAGTGGTACGTCGTCGACCTCGTCGGGTTCCTCGCCGCCGGATCGCTCATCGCGATCCTGGGGATCTCCTTCGGGATCCTGCCGGCGTTCATCCTGCTCATCGCCCTAATGGTCTACGACGCGATCGCGGTCTACCACACGAAGCACATGGTGTCGCTCGCCGACGTCGTCACCGACATGAAGCTCCCGATCCTGATGGTGATGCCCGAGCGCGCCGACTACGATTACACCGGAGCCCCGAGGCTCTCCGAGACCCGGGCCGAGCCGGTCGAGGAGCGGTCGGCGCTGTTCATGGGGCTCGGCGACGTCGTGATCCCGGGGACGCTGATCGTCTCCGCGTTCATCTGGCTGCCGTCGTCGCCCGAGTTCCTCGGGGTCGGAGCGAACCTCTGGGCGTCCCTCGGCGCCCTCGTGGGGTCGCTCCTCGGCTACGGCGTGCTGATGCGGCTGGTCCTCAAGGGGAACCCCCAGGCCGGCCTCCCGCTCCTCAACGGCGGTGCCCTCGTCGGCTACGCCGTCGTCTACCTGCTCCTCTTCCACTCGTGGACGCTCGGTCTCACCGGGGCGCTTTAACCCCGTGCGACTCCCCCGGGCCGTGCCGCGCAAGGTAGAGGATGTCCGGATCGACGACGCGCCGTCGCTCGACACTCTCATCCGTCGCCTCGAGGCCGGCGGCGGGTTCAGCGCGAAGGAGGTCGCCACGGGGGTCGACCTGCTCGCCCGGATCCTCTCCGACCGGGAGATGACGACCTTCCTGTCGTTCCCGGCCGACATCGTCGCCACCGGTACCCGCGGGGTCCTCGCGACGCTCGTCCGCGAGGGGTACGTCGACTGCGTGATCACCACGTGCGGGACGCTCGACCACGACCTCGCTCGCACGTTCCGGCCGTACTACCACGGTGACTGGGACCTCGACGACGCCCAGCTCCACCGACGCCACATCTACCGCCTGGGGAACCTCGTCATCCCGGAAGCGAACTACGGGGCGATCGTCGAGCGGAAGATGCGCACGATCCTCGACCGACTCTGGACCGGCGGGACCCGGGCCCTTTCGACGCGTGCCCTATCCGCGGCGATCGGCGAGGCGATCCCCGCGCGGGAGCGGTCCAGCATCCTCCGCGCGGCCGTCGACCGGAAGGTCCCCGTCATCGTTCCGGGGATCACCGACGGCGCCGTCGGTTCGCAGGTCTGGCTCTACTGGCAGGACCACAAGGGACTCTCGATCGACCTCCTGAGCGACGAGCAGGTCATCTCCGACCTCGTCTTCGAGGCGAAGCGCGCCGGCGCGATCATGCTCGGCGGCGGGATCTCGAAGCACCACACGATCTGGTGGAACCAGTTCCGGGACGGCCTGGACGCTGCGCTCTTCATCACCTCCGCCGTCGAGTGGGACGGTAGCCTATCCGGTGCCCGCACGCGAGAGGCCGTTTCGTGGGGCAAGGTGAAGGCGAACGCCCGTCACACGACCGTCACGGGCGACGTGACCGTCCTGTTCCCGCTCATGGTCGGCGCGGCGCTCGAGCGGATACGCTGAGCCCCGCCTTTTCCAGCGGTCGGTCACGCGCGGTACGTCTTCGAGGCGCGCCGGTGCTTCCGTAGCATCCGTTCTACGACCTCGACCCCGATCCCGGGTCCGCGGGGGACCGAGAGGGTGCTCCCGGGTCCCAGTACGAACGGTGGGTCGGTGAGGTCCTCCTCGTAGTATCGGTCGCTCGCGGAGAGGTCGGAAGAAAGGACGAACGGGGGCGTCGACGCGAGCGCGACGTTGTGCGCCCGCCCGATCCCCGACTCGAGCATCCCTCCTACCCACGACGGAACGCGGTCGCGGCGCGCCCGCCGGGCGAGGGCCAGCCCCACTCCGATCCCACCGACCCGAGCGACCTTGACGTTCAGACTGGTGACGGCGCGCGCGGACAGCGCATCCTCGAGAGAAGCGCTGTCCACTACGGATTCGTCGAGACACACCCGGAACGAGGCGCCTCGAGCGAGGTCGGAATGGGCCCGGATGGCGCGTTCGGCGAACGGCTGCTCGACCTGAGCGACTTCGTTCCTCTCGGCCCACGCACGGATCGCCTTCGCGGACCGGGAAGGATACGCCTGGTTCGCGTCGACCCACAGCTCCACGTCCGGAAACTCACGGCGAACGGCTCCGACCGGGGCGGCGTCCCATCCCGGGGCGACCTTGAGCTTGATCCGTCCATACCCATCCTCGAGATACTGACCCACCCGACGCACCAGTCTCGGAACGGTCGATTGAATGCCGACGCTGACCCCTACTCGGACCGCGGTGCGCCGTCCACCGAGGTGGTGAGCAAGGGAGCGGCGGGCCATCCGTGCCTGCAGATCATGGAGCGCCAGTTCGACCGCCGCCTTCGCCATGCGATTCCCCCGGAATCGGGCCGTAGAACGCACGAACGCCTCGGGAGTGGGCTCGGAAAGCCGGAACAGGATCGGAACGAACCGCTCGGCGAGCATCCAACGCGCGGTCGCAACACTTTCGGACGAGTACAGGGGGTCGATGGCGGCCGCGCATTCCCCCCAACCCTCCAGTCCGTCCCGCGACTCGACGTGAACGAGAAGGAAGCGACGGTTCTTCTCAACCCCAAAGCTCGTCTCGAACGGCTCGACGAGCGGCAGCTCCACCTCGTCGACCCGCACGGAGGAGAGATGGGCGCCCACGCCCGACCGACCCCTTTCGGCTACATAAGTCGGGAAGCGTCGGCAGCCCCGGGGGACCGCCTCCGCCGCGAGGCTTTATCTCCCGCCCTCTCGTCGGGCCGCCTCGCTCTTGGGCCCGTAGCTCAGCTCGGTAGAGCAGGCGGCTCTTAACCGCAAGGTCAGGGGTTCGAATCCCCTCGGGCCCGCTGCATTGCCGTCAACTCGGGTTAACCATTAGATTTTATGGTCTAATAATTAGTTCGTCTAATATTGGAACGGACCATGGCCGAACTCCACGAAAGAGCTCACGGAACGCCGACGGAGGCGCTGCTCTGGTCCGTCCACGACATCATCACGCAAGTGGTGATGCATCGGCTCCGACCCTCGCTCA
>DATJVA010000043.1:0-3772 GCA_035502015.1 Thermoplasmata archaeon
GTCCAGGTCCGCGATCGGGGTGAGGGGAGTGCTGTAACGCAACGCGAGTTCGAATGGCATGCCGACCGGTTGCCAAAGCCGCTCATTGGATAAAAAAGAAGACGGGTCGCGCCCCCACCCCACGCGAAACCGTTAGCTCCCCACGACCCTCCCGGGGAACGATGTCGGGGCCGTTCGTCTTCGTGGCTCCCCCGAGCGTGGACGCCGCCATCGCCGAGCTCGCGACCGGCGCGCCCGGAGAGGTCGCGGTCCTCGCGGGCGGAACGGACCTCGCGTTCGTGCTGGACGGTGGCCGAACGGCGCCGCGTCGGGTACTGTCGTTGCGTCACCTTCCGTGGCGGACGCTCGATTGGAACGGGCCGGTCCTCACGGTGGGGAGCACGCTCCCGCTCCGCGCGCTCGAACAGGACCCCGAGGTAGCCCGCCGCCATCCGGGCCTCGTCCAAGCGGTCAAGGCGGTCGGCGGAGTGCCGTTGCGTCATCGCGCGACGCTGGGCGGGAACCTGGGACGGGCCGCGCCGGCCTCCGACCTGATCCCGATGCTCCTCGCCCTCGACGCCGAGGTCGACCTGGTCGGCCCGAACGGCGCCCGCACGCTCTCGGTCGATCGCTTTCTCATCAGTTCCTGGCATACCGCCCTCGCCCGAGGCGAACTGATCCGCTCGGTCCGCTTCCCCGAGCCTCGGCCGTCGGCGTACCTCTGGCAGCGGGTCCGACCGTCGAACGATATCTCGCAGATCGCGGTCGCCGTCGCTCGCTCTCCGTCGGACGGTGGGTGGCGGCTCTCGGTCGGTGGGATCCCGCCCCGCGCGGTCCGCCTGCGCGAGCCGGAAGCGACGCTGCGCTCGGCGAGCCCCAGCGCGCATGCCGTCCACGAAGCGGCCGAGGCCGCGGCCCGATCGCTTCCGATCGCGGCGGACCGACGTGCCTCGGAGGAGTACCGCCGTCACCTCGTGGCGACCCTACTTGAACGGGCGGTGGAGACCGTCGCCGCCTCCCCGGACGGAGGTCGTTGATGGCCCGGTCGCTCCCCCTCACGGTCAACGGGAAGAGCTGCCCGCTCGACGAGGTGCCGGATTCGGAGCGGCTGCTCGACACGATCCGCTGGCGGCTCGGCCTCAAGGGAACGAAAGAGGGATGCCGGAGCGGAGAGTGCGGCGCGTGCACCGTCCTCGTGGACGGCATGTCGACGCTCTCGTGTCTCACCCTGACGCACGAGGTCGAGGGGTCAACCCTCACCACGATCGAGGGCGTCGGGGAGGAACCGACCGGTCGGGCCGTTCAGGAGGCGTTCGCCCGCGCCGGAGCCCTCCAGTGCGGCTACTGCACACCGGGGTTCGTGATGGCGCTGGTCGGTCTCTTGCGCGAGCGGGGTCGCGCCGCTCCGACGGAAGAGCTCCTCGACGACCTCGGGGGGAACCTCTGCCGGTGTACCGGCTACCTCGCGATCGCTCGAGCCGTTTCGATGCTCTCGAAGGAGGGGGCATGACCGTCTCGATCCGTCCGGACGCCCGTCCGAAGCTCGAGGGCTCGGCGGTGTTCGGGATGGACCTCGAAGCCCCCGGCATGCTCTGGGCGGCCCTCGTCCCCTCGCCGGTCGCGCACGGCCGCCTGAAGTCGGTGGAGCTCTCCTCGGCCCGGGCGCTCGACGGGGTCGTCGCGATCAGCGCGGTCGACCTCGCCCGTCTCCTGCCCGGTTCGACCGGGGACCCCGACCGCCCGATCTTCCCGTCCGACACGGTCGAGTACCGGAACCAGCCGGTCGCCGCGGTCGCCGCACCGACCCGAGAGATCGCGCGGCAGGCGGCCCGGTCCGTGCACGTCGAGGTCGAGCCGCTGCCGGTCGCCGTGGATCTCGAGGACGTCTTCCCGGAATGGCCGGGCTCCGACGTGGACGGTTCGCCGCACATCGCCGCCCACGTTCGGGCGCGCGAGGGGGACATCGAGGCGGTGTTCCGCTCCGCGGAGAAGGTCGTCCGAGAGACGTACCGGACCTCGAGCATCCATCAGGTGGCGCTCGAGCCGCACGCGTGCCTTGCGGAGGTGGTCGACGGGAAGTGGAAGGTCCGCACCTGCACCCAGACCCCGTTCGGGACCCGGGAGGATATCGCGTCGTTGCTCGGGGTCCCCGAAGAGTCGGTGGTCGTCGAAGGGACGTGGGTCGGTGGCGGTTTCGGCGGCAAGGGCGCCGCCCTCCTCGAGCCGTACGCCCTCCTCCTCGCGAAGGCGACCGGTCGGCCCGTGAAGCTCGCGCTCGGGTACCGCGAGGAGTTCCTCCTCGGCCGGACCACGCTGCCTTCGGTCACTCGAATGGAGACCGCCGTGACGGCGGGTCGGATCGTCGGCCGCCGGGTCCGGCTCCTCCTCGATGTCGGCAATGCGCTACCGGGACGCGACTTCGCGACAGGGTACTCGATCGGATTCCTGCTCGGCCCGTACCGAACGCCGGCGTTCGAGGTGGAGGGATACGCCGTCCGAACGAACAAGCCGGCGTTCGGTCCCCACCGCGCACCGTTCGCTCCCCAGTGCGCGTTCGTGGTGGAGTCGCACCTCGACCACGTGGCACGCGAAGTGGGACTCGACCCGGAGGCGTTCCGACGCGACCACCTCTGGGCGCCGGGGGACACGACGCCCCTCGGTCAGGCCGTGGGGCCGGTCGGCCTCCCGACGGCCTTCGACCGGGCGCGGGCGGTCGCGGCGCACTGGAAACACGACGGCGGCGCCGGCACCGGGACCGGGGTCGCGGTCGGATTCTGGTCGACCGGCACGGGGGCCGGAGGCGAGGTGCGCCTCCTCCTCTCGCCGAGCGGGGTCACGGTCGTGCAGGGGGAGCGAGAGATCGGGAGCGGCAGCGTGCTCGTCGGCGTCGCGGCGGTCGCGGCCCGGGCCACCGGGCTCCCGCGCGACCGTGTGACTGTCGCCTACGAGGACACCGCCCACGCCCCGTTCGATTCCGGAGTGTTCGGCAGCCGGACGACCGCGGTGCTCGGTCGCGCGGTCGAGGAGGCGGCCCGGACCCTGTTCGATGAGATTCGAACGCGCCTCGGCGCCTCCGGGCCCGTGCAGCTCGAGGTCGCCGGGGACGAGGTCATCGCGGTCGCTGGGACCGTTCGTCGTCCCGTCCGTGAGCTCCTCAGCGACGCCGAGCGTTCGGCCGGTGGGATCGTCGCTCTCGGACGCCACTACGGAAAGGCCGGCACGATCGACGAGCGGAAGGTCGAAGCCGGCGCGTTCTACCCGTACACCGATTTCACCGGCGCGGCCCACGCGGCCCAGGTCTCGGTCGACGGGGCGACCGGGAACGTTCGGGTGCTCCGCTACGCAGCGTTCCACGATGTCGGAACGGTGGTCGACCCGGCGTCCGCCGCGGCCCAGGTCGAAGGAGGGGTCGTGATGGGGCTCGGGACCGCTCTCACCGAAGAAGCGCTATGGTCGGAGGACGGCCGGCTCCTCAACGCCGGGCTCCTCGACTACCGGATCCCGACCCTCGGGTCGGTGCCCCCGATCGAGGTGACGTTCATCGAGGGGTTCGCGGGCGCCGGTCCGTCCGGCGCGAAAGGACTCGGGGAACCCCCGATCATACCCGTAGCGGCGGCCGTCGCGCTCGCTGTGCGGGACGCCTGCGGAGCCCACCTCACCGAGCTCCCGCTCTCATCCGAGCGGGTGGCGCGAGCGCTTAAGCTCCTTTGACGGTCCGGTCGAACATGCCGATTCCTCTATCGGAGATTCGGGACCTGGCCGCGCGCTATCCCCGCCCGCCGGTCGTCGGAAC
>DATJVA010000044.1:0-5130 GCA_035502015.1 Thermoplasmata archaeon
ACTCTGCCCGAACGCCTCGAGGTCGCCCGGGTCGGCCGTGTCACCGTCGACGGCACCGACGGAACGCGGCGAGTCGTGGCCCTGGTCCGGGCGCTCGGACCGCTGGACGGGGCGAGAGCGGTGCTCGTCGACGGAGCAGTGGTCGGTGGATTCAATGTGCTCGACCTCGACGAGGTCTCGCGGTCGCTCCGCCTTCCGGTCGTCGCGGTGACCCGACGTCCCCCCGGGTTCCCGCTCATCCGATCCGCGCTCGAAAAGTGGTTCCCTCGCTCAGCGGCGGCCCGATGGAGGCTTCTCCGGGCGCACCGGCTGTTCGAAGTCCCCACGGGGGTACGACCGATCTGGGCCGCGGCCGTGGGATGCTCCCGGGCCGATGCGATCCGGCTCGTCCAGCGAACGACCGTTCGCGGGTTCTGGCCCGAGCCGCTCCGGGTCGCTCATCTCATCGCCTCCGCCGGCCGGAGCGCGCGTCCCCGGTCACCGAAGGATTAAGGGGGACGAGGGCCGTCGTCCCCCCGGGCCTGTAGCTTAGCATGGACAAAGTCCTGGCCTTCTAAGCCAGTGAACTCGGGTTCAAAGGTCCCGGACGCACACCGTCCGGGGCGGAGACTCCCGACAGGCCCGCCCGCCCTACACCGGGGCGTCGACCTTCGCCGAGCAGTTCTCGCAGAGGATCCCGCGGGGGCCGGGCGGTAGCGGGGACCCACACAGCGGGCACGAGGCGCGGGCATCGGCCGCCGCGATCAGTTCCTGAACGCTGGTGCGCAGCATCGCGTCCGAACCGGCCGTGGAAGGTCTCGCGGCGGATGCCGCCTCCCCGCTCGGAACGAACGCCTCGATCCTCGGACGATAGACACCGGTCCGTCGGTCGAAGGTCACGAGCTGACGCGCGACGAGTCCCTGAAGGGCCGAGTCGACGAGCTCACGGACGCCACCGAAGACGTGCGCGAGCTCGACCGAGGTCAGGCCCGCGGACTCGCTCAGCACCTCGAGGCAGCGAGCGGCCAGAAGCGAGAGGTCGCCTCGACCGATGACCCGGTCCACGGCGAAGCTGAAGCGCGCGGTCCGGTGGGCGCGGCGGGACGGCGGAAGACGGCCGGACCGTGGGTCGGGAAGCAGGCTGGTCTCGAGCAGGTCGAGTTCGTAGCGGGCCCGCTCCTCGGGCAGGTAGACGAGGATCGCCACGGAGAACGGAAGGAGACCGCGTTCACGGTACACGGCGAGCCCCTGGTCGAGCGTTCCCATCGCCCCCTCGAGCTGCACCCGAGCGCCGCCCGCCGCACCGCGGTCCTCTTCGTCCGCGGACCGAGGGAGGTAATGCTCCCGGAGCAGGATCCGGGCAATGCCGCGCTCCGGCGGCCCCGGGACCGCGGGGTGAAGGTCAGCCGAACCGTCGGCGCGGAGCACGAGGCGCTCGAAGGGCCGAAGGAAGCCCCAGTCGGCGGCCGCGGGGGCAGGGTCGGGGCGGACCTCGAGGGTCGTGGGACCGGCCTTCGGGTCGGACAGCAAGGCGTAGAAGGTCGGGTACTCGGTCCCGTCGGCGACGACCACGACCGGCGAGAGCGACCGGCGGTGGCGCGAAACGTACTCCTCGTACGATCGAGCCAGCGCCCGCTGGCTGAACGAGTCGTGCCGTTCTCCGACGAGCTGGCGAGCGAGCGAGTCGAGCTCAGGCAGCGAGACCGACGTCACGCGGGGTCCTCCGTTCCTCCACCAGCCGGTAGAGAGAGATAAAGCGACGGGCCATGGTCTCGAGCGAGGCGAAGCGTCGCACGAAGGCCGCCGCGTGCACGCCCACTTCCTGACGGACGGTCGGGGCGTCCAGGATCTTGCTGAGCGCCTCGGCGAGCGCCCCTGGCACAGTGACAGGAACCCGCCAGCCGGTGATGCCGTCCTCGACGATCTCGGAAGCACCGCCGGTGGCCGGTGCGATGGCGGGCGTCCCGCACGCCATCGCCTCCAGCACGGCCACGCTCGACGTGTCGCTGGTCGAGGGAAGCACGAACAGGTCCGACTGCGCGAGAAGTGCCGCCTTCTCCGACTCGGCGACCGGCCCGACGTACCGGGCGTGCGCCGCGAGCCCAGGGGACCGGGCGAGGCGCTCCCGGACTCGTCCCTCCTCCGGACCCTGACCCCCGACGATGGCGACGAGGTCGCTGTGAGAAATGGCGGCCTCTACGGCATCGAGGAATCGGTGCACCCCCTTGTCGGTCGTCAGCCGTCCGAGGAACGTGACGAGCGGTACGGAAGGTAGGCCGCAGCGCGCCCGCCAATCCGGGATCACCGAGTCGGGGCGGAAACGCTCCACGTCGATCCCGTTCGGCACCACTTCCACCGGGTGTCGGAACGGCTTGCGAGCGCTCTGCATCAACGTGTCGCGGGCGGCTGCCGACGGAGCGGTGGCGATGTCGCACCGCCAGTAGGTGCCGAGGTTGTACTGCCAGGCGACCCGGAAGAACGTCGGCACAAGGAACTTCGGGGCAACGCTCTCCTGCATCTCGCGGATGTTCGTGTGGAACGTACCGACGAGCGGCTTGCCGAACTGGCGGGCCAGGAGGAATCCCATGCTCCCGATCGGCCCGGGCGTATGGAGGTGTATGATGTCCGCATCCCGCACCGCGCGGGCGCTACGGACCAGACCGAACGGCCACACGGGCCACCGATATTGGCTGTAGAGTGGCATCGGGACCGTTCGAAGGCGCCGGACCGTGATCCCGTGGGCCGTCTCCTGGGTCGAAGGGCCCGGACCGGGGTTCGGCGCGTATACCCGGACGGAGTGGCCCAGACGGACCAGCGTGCGGGCAAGCCCTCCGGTGATCGCCGATACCCCGTCCTGGATCGGTGGGTAGGAGTCGGTGAAGAAGGCGACCTCCATCGGTCCAGCTCCCGAGGACGGCTGCACGGCGGGGGTTCCTATGCTTATGGGTGCAGTGGTGCTCGACCCGGAGAGGGTGTGGCGCGGTGAAGGAGCTCGAGGTAGTGGGCGCGATCGTCCGACGAGGGATGGCCCGTTCGAAGACCCCCGGGGTCACCCTGGGGTTGATCCGTCCGGGTCGACCCTCCCTCGTGAAGGGATACGGGTTCCGGAACCGAGAGGAGAAGCTCCCCGCGACCGAGCGCACGATGTACGGCATCGCCTCGGTCACGAAGTCGTTCACCGCGCTCGCGATACTGCGACTCGCTGAGGAACGGGGGCTCAAGGTCTCCGACCCGGTGACCCGCTACCTGCCCGAGCTCCGGATCCGCGGCGCGGACCCGCGCCGACCGATCCGGATCCACCATTTCCTGACCCACAGCTCCGGGCTTCCCCCTCTTCCCTCGATCTACTACACGTCGATGCGGAGCCTGCGTCGGGACCCGCCGTACGACCCGCGCATCGCCCGACGCGTCGGAATCGACCCCGGCCATGCACCGATCGACACCTTCGAGCAACTGATGCGCTACTTCTCGGAAGAGGAGAACTACACTCTGCTCGGGCCTCCGGGAGGGCAGTTCAGCTACTCGAACGAAGGATTCGGCCTCTTGGGGGCGATCGTGGAGCGGGTCTCCGGTCGGACCTATGAGAGCTTCCTCGAGGAGGAGCTCCTCCGACCCGCGGGGATGACCTCGACCTCGTTCGACACGGGTATCCTTTTCCGGCAGCCGGAGGTGACGACCCTCTACTCGCCGAAGTGGACGGGAAAGCGCCATGCGCTCGTCCCGAGCGACGAGTGGTGGGAGGACACGTGTCTGCGCGCCGCGTGCGCGCTCCGCACGAACATGAACGACCTTCTCCGATACCTTGAGATCTACCTCCGCGGGGGGAAGGTCGGGCGGGAACGGATCGTCTCGTCCGCCTCCGTCGAACAGATGATGCGGCCTCACGTGCCGATCGGCCCGGGTCAGTTCTACGGGTATGGTCTCTCCGTCCGACCGAACTATCACGGGACCCTCCTCGTCTCCCACAGCGGCGGGCTCAAGGGCGTGAGCTCGCTGTTCGCGGTCGCTCCCCGGAAAGGTGTCGGCGCCGCGGTCCTCTCGAACGCCGACCAGGCCCCGGTGAACCCGTGGGTCGCCGCCGCGATGAATGTCGGCCTCGGACTCGCACCGAAGACACCGTTCGACGAGACCCCTCGTCTTGCCCGACGGCCCGGCCCGACCGCGCCGTACGCGGGCTGGTACTGCTCGGGCGAAGGCATCTGGGCGGAGGTCCGCGCGCGGCGAGGGTCCCTTCGGCTCGACTTCCGGGGCATCGAGGCGATCGCGAAGAACCTCAAGCTGCGGGAGACCGAGGACGGAAGGTTCCTCGTTCGAGAGAAGGGCCAGGCCGACACCGTGAGGTTCGGACGCGACCCATCGGGCCGCGTCTCGAGCGTCTTCCTCGGCTGGAGGATCGTCCGCCGCCGCCGGGCCGCAGAGCTGCCCCGGGCCGCGCGGGGTCGGATGGTCTGGTAGGGGAGGTCAGAGGACCGTCTCGAACGCGCGCTCGAGACGGCTCACGTCGCGCACGTCCACAGCCCTCGGGTCGAACGACACGAGGAGCGCGGAACCCGTCTCCTGGGCCTGCGTCACAAGCCAGTGCACGAACTTGACCGTGGTCTCGAGACCGTGCTCGGTCGCGAGGTACTCGAGCGCGTCGACGTAGACGAGCGCGCCACCGGGCGCTTCGGTGGGGTCGCGGAGTCGGCCGCTGATCTCGCCTGGGGAGAGCGTCGCACCGGCCCGCGCGTCGGGGGACGAGGCGCCCCCGACACCGAGTTCGATGCGGTGGTCCGGCGGTAGACCGGGGACCTCGGGAGGCCGCATCGATACGAAGGCGACGCGGGGAAAGACGGAGGCGTTCGCCCGAAGGATCTCGACGGCCCGCGTCGGGCGCTCCTCCCGTACGAGAAGAGAGCGACCCGGACCGAGGTGAACGGACGCCGTGGTAGCTCCCGTAACGGGACCGGTCCAGGGGCGCGCCGGGGCGGGGGGCCGGAGCAGTGAACCCCACGCCGGCCGTCGCGGCGGAGCGAGGAGGCTCCGACGTTTCAGGTCGACCTCTTCCGAAAGACGGGCGAGCCGGCTCGCGGTGAGCATGCGGATCTCCTGAGGGGTGTGCCCTCGCGTGATGTGCTCGAGCGTCTCGCGAAGCGCGCCGCGGACCCCCTC
>DATJVA010000045.1:0-5423 GCA_035502015.1 Thermoplasmata archaeon
GCTCCTCGGACTCGCCCGGACGATCGCGCCCCTTCTCCCGTTCACCGCCGAATGGCTCCATCAGGAGGTCGGGGAGCGGGGTTACCAGGAACGGGACGGCTCGGTCCACCGGACCGAGTGGCCCCGTTCGTTCGGCTCCGCCGACGCGTCGCTCGAGCACGCGATGGACGAGCTCCGCACGCTCGTCGAGGTCGGCCGGGAGCTTCGCCACCGGGCCGGCGTGAAGTCGCGGATCCCGCTCGCCGAGATGGTGCTGTTCGGTGAACCTTCTCCCGCGCTGGCGGGCCTCGGCCGGGAAGGAGAGGAGCTTCTCGCCGACGAGCTCAACGTGAAGCGCCTTCGCCGTGCGTCGCCCACGGAGCGCGCCGGCCTCCGGGACGAGGAGTGGGTGGTCCGGGAGGACGGAGGGGTGCCGGTCGCCGCCCTGCCGCGCGCACCGACCCCCGAGCTCGCGGAGGAGGGACTCGCGCGCGAGGTCGCGCGGCGGCTCCAGCAGACCCGCAAAGAGCTCGGCCTTCGCTACACCGAGAAGGTAGCGATCACGGTCGTCGCAACGGGAGCGCTTCTGCGGGCGCTCGAGGCGCGGCGAGGCGCGCTCGCGAGCGACCTGCTCGCCGAACCGTTCGAGCTCACCGAAACCGAGCTTCCCGCCGGTCCCGACGTCCGGGCCTGGGACCTCGACGGGGTCACTTTTTCCGCGCGGGTCGTGCGTCGGGCGTGAGCTGCATCGGGTCCTCGCGGACCACCTCGCCGCCGGGGGTGACCTCCCGGAAGATCTCCGCCTCGAACCGCTTGACGCTCACGCGCGGGTCGTGCCACGACTTCGATGGGAGCCCTGCCTTCTCGCACGTCCCGTCAAGGAGCTCCTCGGCCGACCATCCCTCTTCGGGAGCTACCTGGGGCAGGAGGAGGCCGCTCGAACCGAGCCCCTCGACGATCAGTCCGTCCCGTCCGACCTTCACGGCCCGGATCGCCTCCTCCGGACGCGAGAAGCGGATCGGGGTGGGGGGCGTTAGGACCGACACCTCGACGGTGACGTGCGGGAGGTCGGGCGCCCGCACCGGACGGAACCGGTAGTCCTCGACCGCGGCCGCGACGGCCGCCCGGGCGATGGCCGACCGCAATGGGAGGACGGGGAGGGGGTAGCCGATGCATCCGCGCAGCGTGTTGCCCGGGTGCCGCTTCAACGTCACGAACGCCCCGCGCATCTCGTCGAACACGGCCGGGAGCTTCTCCTCCTCGACGAGGGCGACCGACCCGGGGACCGACGCGACGCCGAGCGCCGCCTCGAGCGCCTTCCGGGCGAGATGCACCGCCGCTACGCCGTCCTCGAGGACGAGCACGGAGGCGAGAGCGCCGGCCGGGCGGAAAGCCTCTTCGGACGGGCCGGGGGCGTATGCTTTATAGCCGGGCTCGCGTGGGCCGCCTCCCCATGCCGTTCCCGGAAGCGGTCGAGCGTCTGCTCAACAAGAAGATCTGCATGAACTGCTCGGCCCGGAACCCCCCCAAGGCGGTCCAGTGCCGCCGGTGCGGCTACCACGGCCTCCGCGTCAAGTCGCGGGAGCGCTCGGGCAAGACGCAGTAAGTAGCGCCCACGGCCACCGGGCCCGGGGGTCGACCGCCCGTCGTTCGCAAGATTTCGCTCTCCGTGAGACAAAGTCTTTAATCGAACTCGCCCGGTCGTTCAGTTCCCAACACGCCGCAGCGAGGGAGCGCCGCTCCCCCCACGGTCATGAAGTCGGCTCCGAAGCGAAAGAGACCCTCCCCTCGCTCCCCTCGAGCGTCCGCGCGCGGCCGAACTCCCACGTCGGTAACGGACCCGGAGGACCCCCACGTCCGTGTGAAGATCGCCATCGAGATCCCGCGGAAGGTCTGGACCGCGGACTTCAGCCGGAGGCACCCCGAACTGCTCCTCAAGGTCCACAACACGATGGAGGTGAACTCGCAGAAGTCGCTCGCGGACTTCGAGGTCAACGGGACCACCGAGGACCTGACCCTGGAGATCGCCGAGTTTCCGGACGTCCTCTCGGCGGAGCGGATCGACATCCCACCGAACCTCACGCTCTACCGTGTCCTCTACCGGCGCCCCGATTATCTTCGCCACGTCAGCGAACGGGGCATCCTGCTCAACTTCCCCCGGACCGTCCAGAACGGAGTGTTCCTGTGCGAGACAACGGCCCGTTCCTCCCAGGTCCGGGGGCTGATCGCCGCGTTCCAGCACGCGCGCGACACGGCGAAGCTCATCTCACTGCAGAAAGCCTCGCATCCCCACCGGGACCGCGTCACGGACCGCCCGACCTTGACCGATACTCAGGAAGGCCTGTTCCGGCAGGCGCTCGAGCTCGGATACTTCGAGGTCCCCCGTCGGATCACACTTACCCGGCTCGCCGCGCACGTCGGCCGGAGCAAGTCCGCGGTCTCGCATGCGCTCGCGCTCGTAGAGCGGTATCTCGTCCAGACCTCGGCGATGTCGACCCGATGAGCGCGCGCCTCCTCGTGGGTCAAAATCGAACCCGTTCGCGGCCTCGCTAAGAACGTGGCTCCACTGAAACGGTGGTGGAGCCTTCGATGTCCTTGCCGGCCGGCCCGACGAGCGGCTCGCCCGACCCGCTGCCGGCCGAGGTTCGAGAGCGCTTGCAACGCCTCATGGGGTCGAACGCCTCCCACATCGTCGTCATCCGCTCGGCCGACCGGGAGATGGGGAGCGCGCTCCTCCGGCACATCATCGTGGAACGACCCGGTCCCGCGGTGATCATCTCCTCCCCCACCGGCTCGTCCGGCGACCCGTCCACCGGACTACCGCCGTCGCGGCCGGAGGTCTGGTTCAAAGCCCTCCCCGTCGCCGACGATGTGGTCTCGGTGGCGGCGGCGACCGCGGTGATGCGCTTCATCCTGAGTCTCATGCGCGACGACGGGGACGAGCCGTTGGTCCTCCCCCAGTGGATCCCGCCCCGCCTTTTGCGGGCCTACAGCGTGCTGCCCGTCAACCCCACTCCCACGATCGGTGTCGACAGCTGGGTCGAGCTCATCTCGAAGGACCTCCGCTATCGGCCTAGCGGACCGGCACCCGGTACGACGCCCGAGCAGCGGGAGAGGACGGCGCTCAACGCGCTCGACGACGCGACCGGAGTCCACTTCGTGATCGTGACCCGACGCCCGCGGCTCGCGCTCGAGGCGAAGGCCGAGCTCGTGCTGGAGGTCGCGGACCGTCCGGGAAACCCTCCCGGTCACACGACCCTCCGAGTGATCGATGCGACGGGGGGCAGCTGGACCGTACCTCGTCCGGGCCGGGACCCGCCGCTCGTTCTCGGCAAGGCAACGGTCGCCTCGCGCTGTCGCTGCGGAAAGTGGATCGCCGCCGGGGACCCGATGTACATGGTCACCACCCACCCGGCGCTCGCCTGGGCGATGTTCCGCGGCCAGCAGTTCTGTTCTCCTCGGTGCGTCCGGGCATTCTGCCTCGAGTCGCTCGAGTCCCTCGACACTCTCGATACTCCCGCGACCAAGGAGATGGTCAGCGACCTGCACGAGTTCTCCCGCGCGCTCACGGGAGTGTTCGCGGCAATCCTCGACGAGTGACGGCAGGGTCAGGGCGCCGCGCGGTCCTCCTGACCGTTCGCGACCGTCAGGCCCGTGTCGACCGACGTCTCGCGGGCCAGCGCGAAGCGCTTCTCGGCCAAGAAGAGGAAGTTCCGGGTGCCGTCGCGCCAGCTCGACAGCTTGGGCGGTCCCCAGCGCTCACGGTACTGGATCGGGACCTCGAGAAAGCGAACCCCGCGCAGGATCGCTTCGATCTTCAGCTCCTCGCTGAACGCCATCCCGTCCTGGGTGAGGCGGAGCCTCCCGAGAAGCTCGCGGCGGAACACCCAGAATCCGCTCTGGCTGTCCTCGAGCCCCCCGGGGAGGTCCTTGAGGTAGCGGTGGAACGCGGTGCGGAGGAACACGTTGAGGACCTGGTTGCCGATCCGGTGCTCGGTCGTCATCGCGTTCCGGTCGAGGTAGGCGAACCGGTTGCCGGTGATGAAGTCGAGCCGTTCGTCGAGGAGCCGCTTCACGAGCCCGGGGATCGTCTCGACGGGGTAGGTGGCGTCTCCGTCCGCCGTCGCGATCAGCTCCCCCTTGGCCGCCGCGAAGCCGGTCTTGTACGCCCGGCCGTACCCCTTCCGCCGCTCGACGACGACACGCGCCCCTTCCGCCGCGGCGATCGCCCCGGTGCCGTCCTCGGACGCCCCGTCGACGACCAGCACCTCCCACTCGAGCGGTTCGCTCTGGAACATCGTGCCGTTCGCCTCAGCGGCAGCGGTCCGGAAGAGCCGGAGGACGTGGGCGATGGACGCCGCCTCGTTGAGCGTCGGGATGACAAGGGTCGCCCGCATGGGTGGAGAAGAACGGAGCGGCCGGCCACTTAAAGTCCCTTCCGGCGTCCCCGGAGCCACGAACGCGACCCAGGCGTCCCGGCCCCGGACCCGTCGGTGGGGGAGTTTCCCCACGACGGCGGACGTCGGCATCTGGGCGAGCGGCTCCACCTCGGCGGCCCTCTTCGAAGCGCTCGGCCTCGGCCTCTTCGCCCTGATGACCGACCTGCGCAAGGTGCGCCCCCGTGAGGAGCGGGCGGTGAGCGCTTCGGGAGGGGACCCGACGGAGCTGGTCGTGGCGTTCCTCACGGAGCTGCTCCTGCTCGAGCAGACCGACGGTTTCCTCGCGCGGGAGATCCGCGCACGGCCGGTCGGCGACCCACCGACCGCTATCGTGGCGAGCGTCTCGGGCGAGCGGTTCGACCCGGAGCGCCACACCTCGCGCACGGAGGTGAAGGCGGTGACCTTCCACGACCTCGTCTTCGAACCGGTCCGCGGCCGGGCCCGGGTGATCGTCGATATCTAGCGGAGGGGCCGCGCGGCCGCCTACGGCATCCGTTCGACGATCTCGCGGAGCGCTTTTCCCGGAGCGGGGAGCTTCCCGGCCTTCCCGAGGATCCGCTCGATCGCCGCGAACGTGACGAGGAGGTCCGGCCAGTCGGCGATCCCCATGTGCCCGATCCGGAAGATCTTGCCGGTGAGCGCTCCCTGCCCGCCTTGGAGCAGGATATTGTACTGACGCTCGAGCACCTTGCGGAACTCGGGGTCACCCATCCCGGCCGGGTTTTTCACCGCGGTCACGGTGTCGGAGGCGTGCCGCCGCTCGGGGAACAGCTCGAGGCCGAGCGCGTCGACCGCGGCGCGGGACGCCTCGGCGAGCCGGTGGGTCTTCTGAAGGCGGTTCTCCAGCCCCTCCTCTTTGAGGAGCAGAAGCGCCTCGCGCAGCGCGAGGAAGAGCGGCACCGCCGGGGTCCACGGGGTATCGTTCTTCTCGAGCGACTTCAGGTGCGCCGCGAGGTCGAGGTAGAACGTCCCCGGATGGAGCGCCGCGACCGCGCGGTCGGAGAG